>JAPKDN010000409.1 GCA_028822575.1 Alphaproteobacteria bacterium
GTGGTATTGGAGTAGACGCGGATGGGTAATTTGACGATTGTTAACCTGACACGAGTGAACCAGTTTTAGGGCGATCAGCAACCGACATGATCTAATGTCCTGTTACACTGCCGACGGCGGCGTGGCCCGTCTTGCCTCGGCCGCGTCATCACGACGCTTGCGATAAATTAGGTAAAGATTGCGGGAATAGATAAATATCCCGGTGCCTTGACCCAGCATGATCACTGGATCCTTGCGCATTATTGCATAGCAGAACAGCATAATGCCGCCAGAGAGGCTGAGGTACCAAAAGGCCAAAGGGATCACGCTCTCGCGTTTTTTTTCGCTGACCACCCATTGGACGAGAAACCGGGCGCTGAACATTGCCTGGGCGACGAGTCCGACAATCAGGAGCAGGGCTTCCGCGCTATCTATGCCATTCGGAAAGAACCATTCGATGATTCCGCTGAACGCCGATTCCATCAACGCGGTTCCTTGCTGTTGAGTTCACCGGGGGAGCGTCGGATCAGCCACATGACGCCAAGCAGGTCGGGTGCTCCGACCAGAAGTCGGCCGAAATTGGTGTATTTAGACCGCCCCTGGGTGCGATGCCGGTGGTTTACTGGGACCACGTGGACGGCACAATTCTCACGCTTTGCCAGGGCTGGTAGATAACGATGCATGTGATCGAAATACGGAAAGCGCAGGAACAGCGAGCGCTCGTAAAGCTTGAGGGAACATCCGGTATCCGGATTATCGTCGCGCAGGGCCGCGCGGCGAATCGCATTGGCAATGCGTGACGCCCGGCGTTTGGCCCAGCTGTCGCGGCGATTCACCCGATGCCCGGTAATCATCAGGCGCCCATTGTTCTTGCCCGCCTGGTACGCCGTCAGAAGTTTGGGGATATCGGTGGGATCGTTTTGGCCGTCGCCATCCAAGGTCGCGATCAGATCGCCCCGCGCCGCCATGACCCCGGTGCGCAGGCCGGCGCTCTGTCCGGCGCATTTGTCGTGAATGATCAAACGCAGCCTGGACTCAGTTTTCGCCATCCTGAGTAAGGTATTCCGTGTCCCGTCGGTGCTGCCGTCATCGACATAGACGATCTCGAAATCGCAGACACCATCCAGCGCGGTGATAATCTCGGTGACCAGGGGGCGGATGTTGTCCTGTTCGTTCAAAACCGGAACGACGACCGACAGTAACGGTGGCGTCATGGCCCCGTGCGTTGGTTCAATGGAAATTTCGGTTTCGGTCACGCGTATGGTCCGGCGAATGGCCTCGTGTGCTGTCTTCTTAACGCCCGGACTCGGCGCGATTCAACACCCTTGTCACCTTAGGCTCGAGATAATGCCGTTTTAGGAGGATCGCGGTACAGATTGCAAGATAGGCGCCGCCCAGGACATCACTTGGAAAATGCGCTCCCAGAACCACCCGGCTGGCGCCCACCAAGACCGCCAGAATCAACAAGAGAGGCCACGGTTTTGGATACACCAGATACAGGGCGACGCAGATCGACACGATGGTTTGCGTGTGGCCAGACGGAAACGAGTTTTGCGCGATCTCGAAATTCAGCGGTGATATGCCATACAGATCATCGGAGAAGAGATAACGCGGCCTATACCGCCCAATCACGATTTTCAGAACATGGTGTATGGCGCCGGACACCAGGCAGGTGAGGATCACGAACCAGCAGTTCCAGGCGTGACGGATCAATCGGTCCCGCGATGCTTGAAAGCGGGGGCGGCGAGAAAGTGTGACGCAAAGCAACGCGGCGCCGACGAGGATGATCAACCAACCCGTGGCATCGCCAAGTCTGGTCGCGATCTCGAAGAAACAGCGGACGTCCTCGGTTATCTTGCTGGCCCCGCGGATCGCCCAACGGTCAAGGAAAAATCCTGACGCGGTACAAGCGATGGCGACCACGATCAGTAACCATCCAAGCGGCGGACGTGGCAAGTCACCTCGGAACGCGCGCCAGGACCCGCCAAGTATCGACCCACCAAGCTTCCACCCGAGGCGGTGGGTCAGCTTATTCATTACCGTTTCCCCTGGTGATGATGTCGATCACGACATCCTTGCCGTTGGAATAGTTCAGGCCCGCAATCGACTTGTGGGTCTTGATCTCGACCCCGAGCCGCTTGGCGGCGTCCAGGAATTCGTCACGGTGCCGCCTGGCCACTACGGCGATTGTCCCGGGGTGGTGCGCCAGGTCGCTGGCGGCCTGCTCGGGCGAGGTCAGTTTTGTTTCCGTCCCGGCCAGGAACACCAGGCTCGGCTCATGAAAGCCAACGGCGACCCGCGGGCCTGACGCCTTGGTATTCAATGCCTCGATGGCGTCGGCTATCCGCGGAGAGACAAAGACCTTGGATAAGGAAGGCACTGTCAGATGGGCAAGAGAGGGCAAGAACAGGGCCGCGCCGACAATGCACAATATCGCCGCGCGCCGTGGCTGGCTTTTGAGCATCGCGGCGGCGCCCGGGATCACGAATATTAGTGCTAGGGGCGCGGCGATAAACGCCTCGGGAGCGGTCGCAAGGGCTTGAAGAACTTGACCCACGACACGTTCAGCCGCCGAACTAGTCGAGAGCCGCCCCTCGATCGGATTGTCCGAGCCAACGCCAATGATCGGAAGCGCGGCGGCGGCCCCGGCCAAGGCCAGGCCCGTTGCCAGCCATAGGCCCGCGGCGATCCGGGTGCCGCGGGGAAATCGAGGAGGGGCTCCCTTGGCTGTCTTGGTAGCGATGTTGAACCGGCTGATCCAAGCCGCCGCCAGGATTGCCAAAGCCGGATAGAGAGGCAGTACATAGTGGGGAAGTTTGGTTGGTATCACCTCGAACAGAAGCCAGGTTGGAAGAAGCCAAGCGAGTAGGAATCGTAACGCCGGTTCGGTCCGAGATCGCCAAGCGGACCCTAGCGCCGGCCAAACGAAAAGGGAGCCAGGCCAAAAAGTTACCATCAGCAAAAGGAGATAATATCCCGGCGGTGAGCCATGCGACTCCATGGCGCCCAGTAACTTCGGGATCAGGTCGCCACCGACGGAGCTTTGCAGGAACGCACCGCCTGATCTGAGCTGGACCGCGATGATCCAGGGCGTAACGATCAGGGTGGCGAGGGGCAGGCCGATCAAGGGGCGGAGCGCCAGAAGCCACCCGGTTCGGCGATCGACGATCACGAGCGTGAGCGCGGTAAGGCCAGCGACAAGCGGTGTAATCGGCCCCTTGATGAGCGCGCCGAGTCCGATGCCAAGCCAGAAAACCAGCCATGTCCCCGGGCCCGTGGCGCCTGTATAGGCCCGCGCTAATCCTAATTGTGCCGCCACCACCGTCGCCAGCATCAACGCGTCTGTTTTGGCCAGATGAGCCTCTATGGTAAGCAGGAAACTAGAGGCCAGCAGTGCGGCCGCCAGCAGGGCGGCGCGTTCCGTCAGCAACAGTCGAGCCAGCGCATGGGTCAGTAAAACGGCTAGAATCGCTGCCATCAGCGATGGAATTCTATAGACCCAGATTGCTGTCGGGTCGTTGGAGGAGAATAACTTGACCGAGGCGGCTTGCAGCCAATAGGCGCCGACCGGCTTTTTGTATCGCGGAGTTTCCTGGAACCGAATATCGACATAGTCGCCGGTTTCCACCATCTGCTTTGAAGCTTGGGCGAAGCGGGCTTCGTCGCGGTCAAGCGGTGGGATCACCGAAAGCCCTGGCAGATAAAGCGTCAGGCAAAGCAGGATCAGCAAGCCGGCGTGTCTGATGTGCACGATGAAACCGCCGCTATTGAAGACACCCGGGTTTAGGCCATCGCCGCCGCGCGGTGTCAATCGGCAAGGCCTTGAGCGCTGGGATCACGGCACCCACGAACCAGCCAACGTGCACTAAAATGCGGTCGAAATTGCCTGTTCTTTGTCAAACTGAGTATCGGGTCCGAGATTCAGCCGCCCTCGAGCGCTTTCAGTCGTCGTTCCAGCGCTGGTCGGACGGGGGCGTCCGGCCCCAGCCTTTCGAGTAGCCGCCCCCAAAGATCACGGGCCGTCTTAGCGTCTCCCTCGTTGGCGGCGATCATCCCGCCGTAGAACAT
>JAPKDN010000410.1 GCA_028822575.1 Alphaproteobacteria bacterium
GGTCTTTCCAACACTGCATCGCTGCGCCGAACTCGGCCGCGTCCACATTCACGGCGGCCAAACTCGCTTTCCCGATATTCCGAGGTTCTAGAACATGCCTGCGGCCCCTCACCTTCCCATCGCAACGCACCTTGCCCCTCCCTCTCTCGATTGCGGGCGAGGAGTTAAAGCCTTGGTGATCTGGCTCCCTCTCCCGCGAGCGGGAGAGGGTCGGGGTGAGGGCTGAGCATGCCCAAAACCCTAAACCCCGAGACACCCGAACAAGTCCGCGACGCCGTGCGCTGGGCGGCGGAAAACAAGACGCCGGTCGAACTGATCGGGCATGGCTCAAAGCGGGCGATGGGGCGGCCCGGAAATGTGGGCCATACACTCGACGTCTCAGCGCTGTCCAGCATCAGCTTGTACGAGCCGGAAGAACTCGTCCTTTCGGCCGGGGCCGGCACGTCGCTTTCCGAGATCGAGGAGACCGTCACCGCGCGCGATCAACAACTCGCCTTCGAGCCACCGGACCTCTCGCACCTGCTCGGGCATAACGGCGGCAAGGGTACTTTAGGCGGCAACATTGCCTGCAATCTCTCAGGGCCGCGTCGTATCAAGGCAGGCGCCGCGCGCGATCATTTTCTCGGTTTCCAGGCAGTCTCGGGCCGTGGCGATGACTACAAATCGGGAGGCCGCGTGGTGAAAAACGTTACCGGCTATGATCTCTGTAAGTTGCTGGCGGGCTCCTGGGGTACGCTCGGCGTAATGACGGAGCTGACGATCAAGGTGCTGCCGGCTCCGGAAAAGACGCGCACGGTCCTCGTCATGGGCTTGGGCGGCGACCAGGCCGTCGCGGCAATGACCCGCGCCTTCCACAGCCCGCATGATGTGACCGGTGGTGCCTGGATGCCGGAGAGCCTCACTGCCAGTTCTGACGCTTCCTATGTCCGTGACGCTGGCGCCAGCGTGACCGCTATCCGGGTCGAAGGACCTGGCCCATCGGTCGAGTATCGCTGCCGTGTGCTGCGGGAAGAATTGGCCACATTTGGGCCGACGGAAGAATTGCACGGCCACAACTCCGGCCGGTTCTGGACGGAAATCCGCGACGTGCTGCCCTTCGCCAAAGACGGCGATACCCGCCCGGTTTGGCGCATTTCCGTGCCGCCGCAGGCGGGAGCGGGTCTCGCGGCCCAACTCTCAACCGTACCCGATGCCGACGCCTTTCTTGATTGGGCCGGCGGGCTTATCTGGCTCGCAGTGGCACAAACCGACGCCGCCTCCGCCGATGCCATCCGAGCCGCGGTAGCTGAGACCGGCGGCCATGCGACGCTGGTCCGCGCACCCGACGAACTGCGCGCCGCCATTCCCGTCTTTGAGCCCCCGTCCAAAGGCTTGGCCAAATTGAGCGCCCGGATTAAGGAAAGCTTTGACCCACTCGGTATCCTCAACCCCGGCCGCATGTACGCGGGGGTTTAGAACATGCAAACCCACTTCTCCCTGGCCCAACTTGCCGACCCAGATATCGCGGAAGCCAATGCCATTCTGCGGGCCTGCGTCCATTGCGGGTTCTGTACTGCGACCTGCCCGACCTATACACTACTCGGTGATGAACTCGACTCGCCGCGCGGCCGCATCTATCAAATCAAGGATATGCTAGAGCGCAACATTCCAGCCCCAGTCGAGACGGTCAAACATATCGATCGCTGCCTCTCTTGCCTTTCCTGTATGACAACATGCCCGTCGGGCGTGCACTACATGCATCTGGTGGACCACGCCCGTGCCTATATTGAACAGACCCACACTCGGCCCCTTATGGACCGGGCGATACGCCTCTTGCTCGCCTTCGTTCTGCCTAAACCTTTTCTCTTCCGAATCGCGTTGATCGGCGCGTCGCTCGCCAAACCGCTGGCCCGCTTCCTGCCGGGTAGGCTCAGCACAATATTAGCGTTAGCTCCCGTCTCCGTATCGCCACCGTCACAGGTTGATCAGCCGCAGACTTTCGCAGCGGCGGGAGAGCGCCGCGCCCGTGTTGCCTTGATGAATGGCTGCGCGCAACAGGTTTTGGCGCCGGAAATCAACGAAGCGTCCATTCGCCTGTTGAACCGGCTTGGTGTCGAAGTGGTGGTCGCCAAAGGCAGCGGTTGTTGCGGCGCGCTCGTCCATCATATGGGCCGCACCGACGACAGCCATAACCAAGCCGCGGGTAATATCCGCGCGTGGCGGCGAGAGATGGATTTGGGCGGTCTCGATGCGATCATCGTCAATACCAGTGGATGCGGGACTACGGTGAAGGATTACGGCTTCATGTTCCGTCAGGACGCCGCGCTAAAGGCCGATGCGGCGCGGGTATCAGACCTCGCCAAGGACATCATAGAGTTTCTAGTGACACTGGACCTGAGCGCCGCCAAGTCCTCCGAAGCACTAAAGGTCGCCTATCATTCCGCCTGCTCGATGCAACATGGCCAGAAGATCACCGACCTTCCGAAGGAATTACTCGGCGATGCAGGCTTCGACATTCTTACTCCGGCGGAAGGACACCTCTGCTGTGGATCGGCGGGTACCTACAATCTGTTGCAGCCAGAGATAGCCACGCGTCTACGGGACCGCAAGGTCGGCCATATAGAGGCAACCGCGCCGGATGTTATCGCCGCCGGAAATATCGGCTGCATGACTCAGATATCGGCTGGCACCGACCTGCCAGTCGTCCACACGGTCGAATTACTGGATTGGGCGACAGGCGGGCCGAAGCCTGCCGCCTTAGCTACTCGACACTCTTAAAGCGTCCAACGGAATACCTTGGCGTAGGACCGTGGCACCTTTCAGGTTTCGCGTTGATAGATTAACTACCGGATTCGACGCGTTCCAGTCGATCTCGATCATGCCAAAATTTGGCTGGCCAAAAGGACCAACCACGCGACGTGCATTTCGCCGCTTGCCGCGATTGTACTGGTTGAGCGCGCTCGATGTCATATCCCAGAGTGGATAGGGCACCGTAGCATCCTCGATTTTCGAGTATTCCGAAAAATGCGGATTACCGCTGACAAACATCACACCATTGGCGGCCGTCTTGCCAATCAAACCGAATAGGCGTCGGCGGTCGCCTGGAAAATTTGCCCACTCCTCATGCCCGGTTTCCTCCGCCAGAACCGGTGTCCCACTGGCAATCAAACGCAGGTCGGCGGGCTTGCGCAATTCCCCCTCGAGCCACGCCCATTGGTCCTCACCGAGCATTCGCGCCGCCGGATTGGGATTAGCGCGGTAATAGCCCATATGCTTCGCCTTCCGCGCAGCCCGTTCTTCAGGCTTCACCTTGATCAACGGGCTGCGGTCGTATCGCACATCCAGCAGGATAACCTGCACACGCCGGCCGAGGGGGCCATATTCATAAGACGTATAAATACCACCGTCTCTAATGCGGCGTTCTGAATTCAGCGGCTCGCCAAAGAAATCGCAGAAGACCTGTTTCGTCTCAGTCTTCGCACAGAACGTCCGCCCCGCATTGTTCTTGCCAAAATCATGATCATCCCAGGTCGCGACCACCGGCACCTTTCGACGCAGCGCCTGATAGCCGCTATCCCCCCACAGCCGCCCATATTTCGAACGCAGTTCCGAAGTGCTCTCGGTATCTCCATACACATTGTCGCCAAGATGAATAAACAATGCCGGCTCCGCCATCAGAACACGGGGCCAAATCGGCTGTGCCCGGTTCTCCCGCAAGCAAGACCCAAGCGCGATCCGGGTGAGCGGCAAGGAAGAATCGCGCCGGAGCGTGACCAAATCTTTGGACTTGAACGTCGCGCATCCAGGCGCCAAGAGCGGCAAGGACAGAGACCACAAGAGAGAACGGCGGGAAATTCCGGTTGCCATGGGCGATGGTTCCTAACGATTAATCTCAAGCCACCAAGACTTTGATAATTTGCGTACCGTCATGACGTGACACCTACGCTCCGGTGATGATCACTGGCAACTTCAGCATAGTCACAACGATTTTGACCTCGACTTAACCGTGCTTACCTGCAGTCAGGCTTTCACAAAAATATTGCTGTCCACGCGCCCGCCGATATTCT
>JAPKDN010000411.1 GCA_028822575.1 Alphaproteobacteria bacterium
GATTTGACCGTCGCGACCATCTCTGGGTCGGTGACGTCGACCTTTGAAAGGACGATACGATCAGCCACGGCCGCCTGTTTGACGGATTCGAACTGTTGGTCGAATTGTCCCATCGCGTGATGCGCGTCGACGACGGTGATGACGCCGTCCAGACGGTATCGGGTGATCAGGAACGGGTCGGCCATCATGGTGTGCAGGATTGGCGCTGGGTCCGCGAGGCCGGTGGTCTCAACTACAAGGCGTTCGAATTCCGGCACCTTGCCGTCGGCGCGCTCCATGAACAGCGTGCGCATAGTATCGACCAAGTCGCCGCGAACGGTGCAACACAAACAGCCGCTGTTCAGCAGGATCGTGTCTTCGTTGGATTGCACGACCAGGGCGTCGTCGATGCCGATCTCACCGAATTCGTTCACGATGACCGCAACCTTGTCCATCCCCGGATGAGTCATCAGTTTCGACAGCAACGTGGTCTTGCCACTACCGAGAAAGCCGGTGAGGATGGAGACCGGGACCCGGTCCTTTGGCGCAGTATTGTTGCTGGTCATCGTTCTGGCCTCCGAAGTATGGTTCGCGGTATCTAACGCCCCGTCATCGTCCAGCCAAGCGTGATGATCGGTCGCCAGGGCTGGAAGTGGCGTCGAGACGGCATTGGTCGTGTTAAGCTCAACCTGTCCTTATGTCATCCAAAGAGTGTCGCGGTGCGAATAAGGGACATCGGGTCCGCGATGGACACGGGCCTTTCACACGGAGGATAATATGCTAAACGAGTGGCGGCCAAGGCGATTTGGAACGATCGCGGTGATATTGATCGGGCTTTTAATAGCACCAACCTTGGGCGCGCACGCTGAGCCCAGCCGCATGATAAAGTTCAACGCCTATCGCAATGGGTCAGCGTTTGGATTTTCCGCAGTCAAGATTGATGGAGCGCCAGGCGAAGAAAGTGTCGAGGTGGTGTCCGCGTTCCGGGTCGGACTGGGACCAATTACCGCATTCAAATATCTTCTACGGACCAGCACTCACTGGCTAGGAGGCCGGATCGAGCGGCTGGATAGTGTCGTGAACGATGATGGCGATGTTTTTAAAGTCAGCGCCAGGCGGTCGGACGTGGGCCTTGTCGTCGACGGTTTCGACGGTAACCTGACGGTGGTGGATATCCTCCCCACCACATATTGGCGCGCCGATACGGTGACGCGGTCGACATTGCTCAGCACCCAGCATGGCCGTGTTCTGAAGGTTGGTTTCAAGAATCTCGGAAATGAACAGGTCATCTCCGAGGGCAATGAAATCTCGGCGACCCATTATGCCATGCGCGGCGATCTCGATATCGACATTTGGTATAACGCCAAAGGAGAATGGGTGAAACTTATGTTCAGCGTGGGCGATTCCAATATCGAGTACAAACGGGTGACACCCTTAGAGGCTGACATGGCCGCCTTTGTTGCGTTGGATAAGGTGGCCGATATATCGGGCGCCGAGGTTCGCGCGCTGATCGACCCTTGAAGCGACGGAGCGACGGATGTTGGAACGGGTAGCCTGGATCACTGGTGCAAGCACGGGTATTGGTCACGCGTTGGCGCTTCGCATGGCCCAGGATCGTTGGAAGATTGCGGCCTCCGCCCGGTCAGCGGACAAGTTGGAAGCGATGAGCCGGGAAAGTGGTGGCCGGATTGCCGCCTATCCACTTGATGTAACCGATGAGGAGGGGACGGTGTGTGTCGCCGAGGCGATCCGGAAGAATGAGAGCGCCATCGATCTCGCGGTGTTCGCGGCGGGTCTTCACATTCCCTTGGATGGGTCGAAATTCGAGGTTGAACCGTTTCGCCGATTGGTGGAAATCAATCTGATGGGGGTGGTGCACGGGCTTGCTGCCGTGGTGCCTCAGATGGTCGAGCGGGGAAGCGGGCATATCGCGGTAGTTTCCTCGGTCGCGGGCTATCGAGGCTTGCCGACTGCCGCAGCTTACGGGGCCACCAAGGCGGGGCTCAATAACATGACCGAGGCGCTTAAGTTTGACCTGGAGCCAAAGGGTATCAAGGTTCAATTGGTTTGTCCCGGTTTCGTGCGTACGCCTCTTACGGATCAAAACCCCTATCCCATGCCTTTCTTGATGGAAGCCGATGACGCGGCGGAGGCGTTCTATCGCGGACTGCAGAGCTCGACGTTCGAGATCAATTTTCCCAAAACCTTCACCACGATCATGAAGCAAATGCGAAAGCTGCCGCATGGTCTCTTCATGGCGGCGATGCGTCGCGGAACCGGGTTGTGAGCGCGCCGCCCGCGCTGGCCGAGCGGGCCGCGGCCTACGCAAGGTTTTATGAAACCCTGACGCCGGACCGGCTTGATCAATTGGATGTCCTCTGCGCGCCGGACGTAAGGTTCGTGGACCCGTTCAATGATCTGCGGGGTCTCTCAGATCTTTATCGTGTTTTCGACCACATGTTCGCTGTCCTGGAGGATCCCAAGTTCGTGATCGAGGACATGGCTATTAGTGTGGTGGCGGCCTATTTCAAATGGACTTTCACGGCGCGCACTAGGGGCCAGGCAAGCATGGCTATTCATCTTGTTGGGATGAGCGAGGTGCGGTTCGATCCGTCCGGGTTGATCATCGAGCATATCGACCATTGGGACGCCGCGAGCCAGATTTACGGACGGCTACCGGTGATTGGAGTGGCATTTCGTTGGCTCGGACGTCGGTTCGCAGTATCGGAGGGATGATCACGCCGTCAAAGTTCGCACGGGTTCCGTTTTCATGCTCAGTGGTGATCGGCGCGGCCATTGATTAGTTCGATGGGGGTCCCATTCTCAAACCGAGCCATTAGGGCCATCGCTGCGAGTTTGAAGATTATGGGGAGAGCGCCGTATAGAACCGCAAGGAGGAACAAGCTGTCTTCATCATTAACAGCGCCCCTCGCGGCGTCGAAACCCGCCAGATCTAGCAGCGGAAATGAAATCCCAACCGCCAATGCAAGGGCCAGCTTGGTCGCCATGCCCCATAACGCGAAATAAAGGCCCGTGCGTGGCTCCGCGCCTTCGACATGGTCCAAATCAACAACGTCCGCTTGCATCGAGGGTGGTAGTGCTAGATCGGCCCCAAGGCAGACACCCGAAAGGACGCAAATAATCAGAAACGGCACATAGTCACCGGCGCCGAGGAATGGCGCCCATCCGAAGATCAAACAATTGATGGCCATAGCGATAATCCATGCCTGCGATTTCCCAACCCGGCCACTCGACCAAATCCAAAAGGGTATGCCCACGACGGCACAACCGAAATAAAGGAACAGCAAGGGACCGGCCTTATCTGGGATCGCCAGGACATGGCCGACAAAAAGGAGAAACAGTGTCGCGGGCAGGCCGTTGGCGATTCCGTTCAGGAGATAGGCCGCGATCAGCCTAAGAAACGTCCGGTTTTCGATTAGCGCGCGATACCCTTCGTGGAAGCGGGCTTGCCAATCCCCGCGAGGCCGCGTTCGGCGTGGCGGGTCGGGGACACAGGCGCAGGCGATCAGACTGGCCACGGGCAAGCCGACGATGAGAGCCATGGCGAGAACCCGAAGAACCTCTTGATTACCGACTTGGCTATCACCTACAGCGCCGTCGGATCCGATGCTGAGCAAGGCCGGCGTTGCGGCGGCTATCAAGGTCCCTATCAGTACAAGCGCCTCGCGCACACCGGTGATCCGGGTACGTTGGTGGTAGTCGCTTGAAAGTTCGGCTCCCCAGGCGGCGTGGGGGAGCTGTATCATTGTCCAACCGAGATAAAGCAGCATGCTCCAAATCAACAGGTGCCCAACACCCGCTTGCGGCGAGGGCACGAATAGGAATTCGATGGATATGCAAAGGAGAGGCAGCGACGCGAGGATCCAGGGCCGACGCCGGCCGAGGCGCCCGCCAGTATTATCGCTAAGGGCACCAATGATCGGGTCCGTAACGACATCCCACAGCCTTGCGACCAAAAGGACGAAACCGATGATCGTTAGGCTAAGTCCCAGGGACTCAGCGTAGAAAGTAGGTAGGAAAATGAACAGCGGCAGGCTTAGAATC
>JAPKDN010000412.1 GCA_028822575.1 Alphaproteobacteria bacterium
AGCAACGGTAATAGGTAAAGTTATTAGCAGCTCAAAAGTACCAGTTTTCCGCTCTTCTGCCCACAAACGCATCGCAATGGCAGGCATCAAAAGTAAATAGAGCCACGGATGATATTCAAAAAAGGACTGAAGGTCTGCGATTCCACGATCAAAAAAACGTCCAAAATAAAACGTCAGACTAGCAGACATACTGAGAAAAATTGATGCAAAAATATAACCGAGAGGAGTTCCTAAATAACTCATCAGCTCACGCTTAGTAATAATTCCTATATTTTTAATATCCAGTATCCTTTAATTTGAACCTCACATAGTTTTACTACGATACGTTATATTGAACGTATTTAAATAAATTATAAAATTTTTCTTAAAGCAATCTTACCCAGCGAATCAATTAATAATTATTCTTAAAAGCTAGATAGTACCCGCCGCAAACAAAAGCCCCCTACTCCTCAGGGGGCTTTCTTGGTGGAGCCAAGCGGGATCGAACCGCTGACCTCTACAATGCCATTGTAGCGCTCTCCCAGCTGAGCTATGGCCCCGAATCCTAGGTCCAGCCATTTGGGCTGGCGGGCTGTGTTAATAACGGTGACCGCCCGGCTTCGCAAGGGTCTTTCTAGCCCTATCGCCAAGATGTCATCCGTGCTGTGTCAGGTTTCCCCGTCATCCGCCAAAGGCACCTCCGCAGCGTCGTCCGATTCATCTTCTTCGCTCTCATCCCCGTCTTTTGCCAAAACCGCCGGCGGGTTTTCGTCGTCTATCCTGGGGAGGATTTCGTCATCCTCGTCTTCATCCTCGTCGGCGAGAACATTTTCTTCGGCTTCATTTTCATCTTCATCCTCGAGATCAGCCGCGTCTTCCTTAGCCTTAGGCCGCATGGGCTTGGCTTGCTCGGGGGCCGGCACACGGTTTCGGCGGCTTTTCAGGACCGCTTCGGGATCAAAGGCCGCGCCGCAACTCGGACAGACAATGGGAGATTTAGCAAAATCGTAAAACAAGGTCGCGCACGACTGGCAGACCCGTTTTATGCCCCACTCTGATTTAGCCAAATCAATTCCTCCGAAAATACGACGTATGGACCGGACGCGGCGCGGAGATATCCAGGATCGAGAGGGATGTCAAAGCCAAAATGTGGAATCAGCCTCTTACGTCCCAAGCAACCCGAAGGGTTTAACCCCCTCTCAAACCGCCATGGCCGGGATCTTCCCATCTAGAGCCATTGTTTTCAATGAGTTAATGAAACGGCATTTCTCGTAAGCGTCGCATCGACGGGTTTTCGCCCGGACAGGGGTGGAACGTTATGATAGATAGCTGTCTTTGCCACTTGGCTTTACCGGTCGGTGAAGCCGACCGCGACCCCGGCGATGTTAAAGTTACCCCTCCGGCCAGGCGGAAATAGAATTCTACTTATGACCAAGGGAAGCAGTCGTGGCCGCTCTTTCATCCAGAAAATCCGCAGGGCTCATAGGGCGTATTCGAGTCCCGGGAGATAAATCGATTTCGCATCGGGCCCTGATCATGGGCGGCCTAGCGATCGGCGAGAGCGTCGTGCATGGCCTATTGGAAGGCGATGACGTGCTTTGCACTGCCGCCGCCATGCGGGCATTCGGCGCCGAAGTGACCCGCGATGACGATGGTGCTTGGCATATTCACGGCAGAGGTGTCGGCGGCCTGGATGAGCCGTCTAAAGTTCTGGATCTCGGCAATTCGGGCACTGGAGTTCGCCTCCTCATGGGCGTGGCGGGCGGCAACCCGATTACCACTTTTTTCACCGGCGACGGTTCCCTGGTGGCTCGCCCCATGGCCCGAGTATCCGCGCCGCTTGAGCAAATGGGAATTCGCTTCGTTGCGCGCGACGGTGGTCGCCTGCCGCTTGCCTGTCTAGGCCCGGAAACATTGCTCCCAATTGAGTATACGCTTCCCATGGCCTCGGCGCAGGTGAAGTCGGCGATCCTGCTGGCTGGCCTCGCGGCCCCTGGCGAAACCACCGTGATCGAACCGCACCCTACCCGTGACCACACCGAAACCATGTTGCGCCAGTTCGGCGCGACAGTGCGGGTCGAGGACCGGGCGGATGGCGCCCGGGTGATAACTATCACTGGCGAACCGGAACTCGCGGGCCAAGTCGTGCAGGTGCCAGCCGATCCTTCATCCGCCGCTTTCCCCGCCGTCGCCGCGCTGATCACAAAGGGATCCGAACTTCAACTCGAACGTGTCGGCATAAACCCCCTGCGTTTTGGCCTCTTCGAGGTTCTGACCAAACTGGGCGCCGATATCACCGTTGAGCCCTTGAACGATCACGGCGGTGAACCGTTGGCGGATTTGACGGTGCGATCCTCCACTTTGACCGGCATCGAGGTTCCCGCCGAAATCGCGCCGAGGATGATCGACGAGTATCCAATTCTCGCGGTCGCGGCGGCTTTCGCGCATGGCCCCACGGTGATGAACGGGCTGGCGGAATTGCGGGTCAAAGAGAGTGATCGGCTCGATGCGACCGCCCGAGGCCTGACTGCCTGCGGCATCGAGGTCGAGGAAACCGCGGATCGTCTGGTCGTGCACGGAACTGGTGGCCAGGTACTTGGGGGTGGAGTGATCGCCGCTAATTTGGATCACCGGATCGCCATGTCGTTTCTGACCTTGGGGTTGGGCGCGGAAAACCCAGTAAGCATTGATGATAGCGCCACGATTGATACAAGTTTCCCGAATTTTGTGGCTCTTATGCAAGGGGTGGGGGCGGTTATCGACGAAGGTGAAACCTCATGATTATCGCTATCGATGGGCCTGCGGCGTCTGGTAAGGGTACGGTGGCGCGCAGATTGGCCGCGCATTTCAACTATGCCTACCTCGATACCGGTGCCCTTTACCGAGCGGTTGCTCTGTCCGTGCTGCGTGCCGGCGGTGACCCGAGCGACGCGGATACTGCCGATCGGGCGGCCCGCGCGCTGGACCCAAGCATGACTGAGGATCCTGACATTCGCACCGCTGAGAGTGGCGCGGCGGCATCAAAGGTCGCGGTTATCCCTGCGGTCCGGGCGGAGCTGCTCGCGTTTCAACGGACGTTCTCGGAATACCCACCCGGTGGGCTTGACGGCGCGGTACTGGATGGTCGGGATATCGGAACCGTCATCTGTCCGGACGCGGAGCGAAAGATCTTTGTTATCGCCGATGTGGAAATTCGCGCCGAAAGGCGTTTCAGGGAGTTGCTCAGCCGAGGCGAGGCCGTTATATATACCCGCGTTCTGGAAGATTTGCGCGAGCGGGATGCTCGGGACGGATCGCGGGCCGAATCTCCGATGCGCCAGGCAGGGGACGCGATGCTGCTGGATACCACGCATCTCGCCCCCGACCGGGCCTTCGATCGTGCGCTTGATTTCGTGAATTCCGGAACGACTTGAACCGTTGGCTCTTCGTTTGGTCGGGAGCCAGCAAACGCAACCAGATGGTGGCCGTCCGATTGGCCTTGTTTGAACCCGTGATCCGGGTCGAAAATCACTCGAGTGAGCATGCGAAAAACCGCATCCAACGGGGAAAGCCACCATATACAACTATCCGGCGGCGTTTGAACCCCGTTGGGCAGACGTTATGTCTAAGGAGATTTCATGGCTGTAACAGCCGCGGCCGATGCCGCAATGGAAGATTTTGATGCCTTGATAGCCGAGTCTTTCGGCGAGCAGGTAAGCATCGAGGGAAGTGTCGTCAAGGGGATTATTATATCGATCGAGGGCGATAGCGCCCTTATCGACGTCGGCCTGAAGTCCGAGGGACGTGTCCCTCTCAGGGAATTCACCGCACCTGGACAAGAACATGGTCTCAAGGCCGGCGACGAGGTCGAGGTCTATGTTGAGCGCATGGAGGACCGAAACGGCGAGGCGATGCTGAGCCGCGAGAAAGCCCGGCGCGAAGAAGCCTGGGCCGTGCTGGAGCAGGGCTTCGAAAAACAGGAACGGGTGATCGGCACGATTTTTGGCCGGGTTAAAGGCGGTTTTACCGTCGATCTGTCCGGCGCCACTGCCTTCCTGCCAGGCAGTCAGGTCGACATTCGCCCA
>JAPKDN010000008.1 GCA_028822575.1 Alphaproteobacteria bacterium
GTTAGGTTGAACCCGGTAAGTACCACCATAACCAAGCCAGACTAAAAGCAGAAAGAAAACCGCGAGGATTATGACTTTTTTCCCACCGACTCCGCCAGGCAGCAACCCCTTCAGTCGGGCCTGTCCGCGCCGGATGATCTCGTCAATATCTGGTGGTGTTGGCCCGCCGCCGCCGCCGGGCTTGCCCCCCCATGGAGAACCCCCGCCACCGTTGCCGCCGTCACCGCCGTCACCGCCGCCATTACCACCGCCGCCCCATGGGCCGCCGCCACCTTGATTATTCCAGGGCATCTCTCTCGCCCTCCTTTTCAAAAAGTTAACCGCTCTTAGCAGACGCGGGGCATGGCTTGCAAAGAAATCCCGGTAAGTTGTAGTTGTAAGAGTAGAGCGTCGTGTGAGCTTGTGGCGACACCTACTCCGGCATATTGTGCAAGCCAAGGAGATTCCAAGCATGGTACAGGTTACCGAGGCCCAGATTCTGGACGCGCTAAGCCTTGTTCGCGAACCCGACCAGGATAAGGACATCGTCAGTCTCGGGATTGTGACCGGGTTGGTGATCAAGGACGGCAATATCGGGTTTGCGATTGAGGTCGATCCGAAACGGGGCCCGCATCTTGAACCGCTTCGCAAGGCGGCCGAGGACGCGGTGGACAAGGTCCCTGGCGTATTGTCGGTTACGGCGGTCCTGACAGCCCACTCATCGTCCAGCTCGGGTGGAGGTCAGCCCGCCACTCAACAACGCCCGCAAGTTGAGTCCAGCAGCGGAGGCGCGCGTGAGTTGGCTCCGGGCGTCAAGGCAATCGTCGCAGTCGCGTCAGGTAAGGGCGGCGTCGGGAAGTCGACCACCGCGATCAACCTTGCTATGGCGCTGTCCGCATCCGGACTGACCGTTGGAATCCTCGACGCCGATATCTATGGCCCATCATTGCCCCGAATGATGGGGATCACCGACAAGCCGTCAAGCGAGGACGGTCGGATCCTGCAACCGCTCGAGAAGCATGGCGTGAAATGCATGTCCATCGGCTTCTTGGTTCCGGAGGACTCGCCGACGATCTGGCGCGGCCCCATGGTGATGAGCGCGTTGGAACAAATGTTGCGGGATGTTGCATGGGGTGAGCTTGACGTGATGGTTGTCGACATGCCACCTGGCACCGGCGATGCTCAGCTCACCATGTCGCAACGGGTACCGCTGGCGGGCGCCGTCATCGTCTCGACGCCACAGGACATCGCTTTATTGGATGCCCGCAAGGGATTGAACATGTTCCGCAAGGTCGATGTTCCCGTGCTTGGCATCATAGAGAACATGAGCACTTTCATCTGCCCGCATTGCGGTGGCCAGAGCGATATCTTCGGCCATGGCGGCGCCCGCGCCGAGGCTGAGTTGCTAGGAGTTGATTTCCTCGGCGAGGTGCCGTTACACATGGACATCCGCAAGACTTCGGATGCTGGCGACCCCATCGTCGTTTCCGCCCCGGATGGCCCGCATGCACTTGCCTATCACGGTATTGCCGAGGCGGTCTGGGCCAAGGTGGCGCCGTCCGGCGACGGCGTTGGGCGACGCGAGCCACCTCGGATCGTTATGAACTAAGGAATCCCGTCGGGGCGGTAGCCCGTCGACCCCTAAAAGCATGCTGAGGCGTTGAAAAATCACGGTATCCCGCCATTGATTGGCTATGGGGCCATGGCTCATCCAAGCGATCTTCTCGAGCGTGCCCATGGTCGTGAAGACGAACCGGAGGTGAAGTGCAACGCCAGCCCAGTTCTCTGGAAAAACTCTGGCTTGCAAAGGCCGCATGACGGTGTCCTCCGCGGCGACCACTAGAGCCCCGCGCAAGCTACGCCCACCCCAGCCCCTGGGCGCCATCGGCGGTGTAGACACTGACCTTGCCAATTCCGACATAAGCGGCGCGCGGAAACCGGTGACAACGCCAACTAACCTAGAACCCGACCCTCATTTTCCCCGACGAGCCGGCCATGTGCCAACCTAGATGCCAACCACCGGTCCCAATCCGGCGGCACCGCCTCCTCGAATATGACGTAACCGTTAGCGATTCCCTGACGCTAGACCTCGAACACGACGGCATCACCCAGCGCCATCATCTCGCGGATGTTTGGCCCCACGCCTGCATTCCCGCGAGTTGCCATCTCGACGCTCTAGAAACGCCCGATCATTTGATCCGGGCAAGCGTGACATAGTCGTGAGCCGGCTCCTTACTGCTCGACACACCATGACTCTCACGCGATACCTCGCGCCATTCAGACGGGTCAGTTTCGGGAAACCAGGTATCTCCATCCGGCCGGGCATGGATTTCGGTCTTGTACAGCCAGCGCGCCGACGGTAGGGCGAGTTCGTAGATACCGGCACCGCCAAAGGCCACGATTTCATCCACCCCCATGTCGCGCGCCGCCTTAGAGGCGGCGGCCAGCGCGGCGTCGAAGCAATGTACCACGGTCACCCCGTCAACCGAGAAATCAGGATCACTTGTCAACACGATTGTCTTGCGACCTGGCAACGGCCTGCCGATGGAATCATAGGTCCGGCGTCCCATGATCAACGGTTTACCCATGGTCAGAGCCTTGACCCGCTTGAGGTCTCCCGAGAGATGCCAAGGCATTCCGCCATCGGCGCCGATGACCCCGTTATCGGCCACGGCGACGACGATCACCAACGCGGGTCTATCCGCCAAACCGGGCACCGGCGGCATTCATACTGCGACCTGGGCCGGTATATGCGGATACGGGTCATAGCCCAAAAGATCAAAGTTCTCATATTCAAAGCCGAAAATATCATCAACTATCGGATCGATTGCCATTGTGGGCAGGTTACGCGGAGTACGTTCCAATTGAAGTCGGGCCTGATCGAGGTGGTTGCTGTATAAATGCGCATCACCAAGGGTGTGGATGAACTCACCCGGCGCCAGCTTGGTCACCCGCGCGACCATCAAGGTCAACAGCGCGTATGAGGCAACATTGAAGGGAACACCGAGAAAAATATCGGCGCTGCGCTGGTACAGTTGGCAGGATAGCTTGCCGTTTGCGACGAAGAACTGAAACAGACAATGGCAGGGGGCCAGAGCCATGGCATCAAGATCGCCCGGGTTCCAGGCGCTAACGATTAGGCGCCGAGAATAGGGCGTTTGCTTGATTTCCCTAATCAAACCCGCGATCTGATCGACACCGCCGCCTGCTCTCGGCCAAGAGCGCCACTGGGCGCCGTAAACCGGGCCAAGGTCGCCGTTCTCGTCCGCCCAATCATTCCAGATCCGCACGCCATGGGCCTGGAGATATCCAACATTCGTATCGCCCGCCAGAAACCACAGCAACTCATGAATAATCGACTTAACATGCAGCTTCTTAGTCGTGAGCAGCGGGAACCCGTCGGCGAGATCAAATCGCGTCTGATGTCCGAAGATCGACCGTGTTCCGGTACCCGTCCGATCCTCTTTATCAATGCCGGTTTCCAGGACCAAACGCATCAGGTCAAGATATTGCTGCACCAAGCCCCCATTTTACCAACATCAGTTTCGCAACGTAATCACGCCTTGCATTGTCCAATGACGTAACAAAGACCGCAAGAGTCGAGGACGCTAAAATTTGGTAATTATGATCAACCACGCCCAATATATTGTATTACCACGGTCTTGAGTTGGAATTGAAGGATGGTTCCACCCTATCGAGCGCAACTCGACACGGCACTTGCTCTACTTGGCGATGGCCGGCTCGGTGAAGCACGCGCGCGCCTCAGTCGTCTGTCGCGGAACCATCCGGGCGAACCGGAGATCGGGCTTCATCTCGCCGGCGCACTCCATGCCGCCGGCCGACACACCGAGGCGCTCCCGGTTTTTCTCACGGTTCTCGACCGGTTTCCCGATCTCTCGGTGGCCGCAGTCGGCCTCTCCCGAGTCTGGCGAGAGCTCGGGGAAACTGAAAACGCTAAAAAGATATTGCTGCGATACATCACCAAATCACCAGAAAACCCCACGCTCCTGGCCGAGCTCGCAGGGCTTTGGCATTTCGAGCATGAATTCGAAACCGCGATATAGCTGAACACGTGCCTAACATATTTGACACCGGCCAAAGCGCTGCCGCATGCCAACCTCGCCGAAGGATTGGCCGAATTACAGCGCGAGGTGGAGGCCCTAAATCATATCGAGAAAGCCATCGAACTCAACCCGAGCTCGGCCCAACTGCGATTGAACAGTGCCTTTACATTGCTCGCCCTGGGCCGCTACAGAGACGGATGGACCGCCTATGAAGCCCGGCTGGCGCCAGAAATCCCCGATTCGCCCCAACGCGCCCTCGACATGCCTCGCTGGGACGGCGAATCGCTCGACAAAAAGCATATTCTGGTTTGCAGCGGACAAGGAACCGGCGATCAGCTCTTTTTCGGTGCTTATCTTCCAGGGTTGGTAAACCGTGCCGCGGGCGCCACGGTGGAGACTGACCCGCGATTGGTGCAGCTGTTCCAACGTTCCCTGCCGACGGCGCGCGTAAGACCATTTTCTAGGAGGGTTGCGGGCCTGAAACCTATCTTAACCTATGGGTGGGTTCCTCGAGGTGAGGACGCGCCGGATTGTTACATCGACATCGCGTGTCTGCCACTGCTCTCTGGCGACACCCACGAAAACCCAGTGGCACCCGGCAGGTTTCTCGTGCCCGACCCGGGGGTGGTCAAGGCATGGCGGGGGGCGGCTCGCGAATTTGTCCGGCGGCCGGCCGGTGGTCGGGTTGTTTTGGCGCAGCGGATTGATCACTCCGGCGCGCGAGAAATTCTATCCGATCATCGAGCGATGGGCGCCATTGCTCACCTTGGATGACATTTGCTTCGTGAGCCTTCAATTCGACGACGACAGCAAGGACCGCGAGACCGCGCGTCGGCTCTTTAACGCCTCGGTCGAGAAGCTTGACGAAATCGATCTGCGGGACGATTTGGATCAGCTAGCCGCGTTATGCGCCGCCCTCGACGGAGCCGTGGCGCCGTCGACGACGACCGCGAACCTTTCATCAGCGGTGGGAACCAGAACTGTGATTGTTGACAGAACCCGACCCTGGTGTCCGATGATCGGCGACAAGGAAGCCATTCTAAGTGCCACGGAGCGCGTATTTCCCCCCAACCAAGGGGATTGGGATTGGGTCTTTCACGAGACCCGTCGAAGGGTCCTGGACTGGTTCAGTCAGCCGAATACGTAGCGGCCATGTGCTTCCTGCGGACCAGCCCTTTTCAAGTTCTCCTTGTGCCTGTACCGTCAGTTGTCGGCTTGCCGACTATGGCGATAAATGGAGCATGGAATAAGCGTTGCGGACCCGGGGGCGGTACCCGGCGCCTCCACCAACTTTCCCGGCGAGAATGTCGTCAGGTTTCGAGGGGGCGAAATAGGATCGACGCGCGTGGTAAAGATGTAGCTTTCGCTCGGCATGGTACCACCGATATCGGGCCATATTGTAGTTGCGAATGACAACTATGCTGAGGCACGCCTCGCTGCGTAAGCAGTCGGGTAGCCTTAATTAAGTCCAGGCGGTTTGCACCGTATGGCGGGGTTTGGGGCGCACCTGGCAACAGAAGCGTCCCGCTTCCGCCGGCCGCCAGGGCCGGAGCGTGGGAACTAGGAGGTTTGGGGGGAAACATGTCGGAACAAGCCTTCAAGTACGACATGATGGTAGAGGAAGCGTTGCGCGGCGTGGTCCGCAAAGCGCTGCGCCAGGCGTGCGCGCATGGCCTGCCTGGTAATCATCACTTTTATATTACCTTCAGGACCCGGCATCCGGAGGTCGACGTCCCCGTCTTCCTTACCGAGAAATACCCAGACGAAATGACCATCGTCCTCCAATATCAGTTTTGGGACCTGGAAGTTCGTGAAGAGAATTTCGAGGTCATGTTGAGCTTTAACGATAATCGGGAAAGGTTATTCATCCCCTTTGCCGCGTTGACCGGGTTCGCGGACCCGTCGGTGAAATTTGGTCTGCAATTCCAATCCGCCGTGGATGGGACGCCAGGATTGGTCACAGACGACTTTGGCCCACAGGCCGAGCTGAACGACCAGGACGCCGTCCCCGCGACGGACACGCCACGGAACACCGGCGAAGTCGTGTCGCTGGATCATTTTCGCAAGAAACAGTAATCGGCCAAGGCGGCCAAACCGTCACGGAATGACCGTGTGGCGGCCCCATCAGATGTACCGCACGCGAGAGGCCGTCATGACCAAAATGCTGTATTCAGAAATGTTCCCGCTCAGCGCGGACACTACCGATTATCGCCAGATCACCAGCGATGGCGTCGGAGTCGAAAAATTTGGAGGTCGCGAGGTTCTTACCATCGAACCCGAGGCCGTCACCGGCTTGGCCGAGGAAGCGTTCCGAGACATCTCACACCTTCTTAGACCTTCCCATCTCGCCCAGTTGCGGACGATTCTCGAGGATAAGGATGCCTCGAAGAACGATCATTTCGTCGCGATGGAACTACTGAAGAACGCGGATATCGCGGCAGCGGGAATTTTACCGATGTGCCAAGATACCGGTACCGCGATTGTAATGGGAAAGAAGGGCCAGAACGTCTTCACCGGATTCGATGATGAGGAGGCCCTAAGCCGCGGCATCTTCAACACATACACTAACCACAATCTGCGCTACAGCCAGCTCGCCCCGCTGGACATGTTCAACGAGAAGAACACGGCCACCAATTTGCCGGCCCAGATCGAACTCTACGCGACCCAGGGGGATGCGTATAAATTCGCCTTCGTCCAAAAGGGTGGCGGGTCAGCCAACAAATCCTTCCTATTTCAGGAGACCAAAACGGTTCTAAACCCGGCCTCCTTGAAAAAATTCCTGGATGAGAAGATTCGCACGCTCGGAACTGCGGCCTGCCCGCCCTATCATCTCGCAATCGTTATTGGCGGGACGTCGGCCGAGTTCAACATGAAGACGGTCAAACTCGCCTCGACCAAGTATCTCGATAACCTTCCGACCCAAGGCAGCGAGTCCGGTCATGCCTATCGTGATCTGGAGTGGGAGCAAACGGTCCTGCAAATGACCCGCGAGATGGGGATCGGCGCTCAATTCGGCGGCAAATATTATTGCCACGATGTCCGCGTGATTCGGCTACCACGGCACGGCGCCTCATGCCCGATCGGCCTGGGAGTTTCCTGCTCGGCCGATCGTCAGGCTTTTGGCAAGATCACTCGGGACGGGGTGTTCCTGGAGCGGTTGGAGACCAATCCCTCGCAATACATCCCGGCCGTCGACGAGTCCCAGGTCTCCGACGAGGTGGTTCAAATCGATCTTAATCAATCGATGTTCGATATCCGCCGCCAGTTGAGCCAATACCCGATCAAGACCCGCGTCGAGCTGTCTGGCCCGATGATTGTCGCCCGTGACATCGCCCATGCCAAACTTCAGGAGCGGATCGACTCAGGCAAGGGACTCCCAGACTACATGAAGAACCATCCGATTTATTATGCCGGGCCAGCCAAGACGCCAACCGGCATGACCTCGGGGTCGTTCGGGCCAACAACCGCCGGACGCATGGACTCTTATGTGGACCCCTTCATGGCGGCGGGCGGAAGCTTCATCACCCTGGCCAAGGGCAATCGGTCACCGGTGGTCAGACAAGCCTGCCAAAAGCATGGGGGATTCTATCTCGGCTCGATCGGTGGCGCGGCTGCAATCTTGGCCCTGAACAGCATCAAAAAGGTTGAAGTCGAAGAGTATCCAGAGCTCGGAATGGAAGCGGTCTGGCGTATCGAGGTCGAGAAATTTCCGGCGTTTATCGTCGTCGACGACAAGGGCAACGATTTCTTCACCGCACTTTAAGGCTGCCGATGTGGCGGCTGGCGCTGGGTTGGCGAACCGACCGACAACAATGATTTCAACGTTAACGTTATTTGCACCGATCCCGCGTCTTTGCGATGCTTGGCGTTAGCTAGATAGGAATCGATCAAATGTGGCCAGCTGAAAACTCCAATTCCGCCGGGATCTTTGCACGGGCCAGACAGGTTCTTCCCGGCGGGATCTCGCGCCTTCTGACTTGGGTCGACCCCTATCCGATTTACGCCAAACGTGGCATCGGCGCCTATATCGAAGACGTCGACGGGGTCCGGCGTCTCGATCTTCTGAATAACTTCGCGTCGTTGATACACGGCCATGCCTTTCCCCCGGTCGTGGAAGCGGTGGGTGAGGTGATCAGCAACGGATCTTGCTTCGCGTTTCCCACGGAGCGTGAAATTGCGCTCGCAGAACTTCTTGTCGACCGTGTCGTCTCTGTAGATAAGGTTCGGTTTTGCAACAGCGGCACCGAAGCAGTGATGATCGCGTTGAAGGCGGCGAGGGCTCGAACTGGTCGGCACCGGATCGCCAAGATCGAGGGCGCCTATCACGGCATGTATGACCACGCCGAGGTCAGTCTAGATTCGACACCCGACAACTGGGGTAATGCTCCCGCCTCGATCCCACACACTCACGGCACACCGCCGGCAGTGCTTGACGATACCCTGGTGCTGCCGCTCAACCAGCCCGAGGAGGCCGAAAGGCTGATACGGGCAAGCGCCGACACTCTAGCGGCCATCCTGATCGACCCGGTGCCAACCCAGATCGGCATGATCGAGATGACACCCGAGTTCATCCGAACGGTCCAGAAAGTTGCCCGCGACATTGGCGCCCTGATCGTCATCGACGAGGTGATAGCGTTCCGTCTCGACTATCACGGCGCTCAAGCGCGATATGGGATCAAACCGGACCTAACCACTTTCGCCAAGATCATTGGCGGTGGTTATCCGGTCGGCGCGATCTGCGGGACCGACGCCGCGATGGCCGTGTTCAGCCACGAGTATGGTCACCCGCTTAACCCGTCCAGCGGCACCTTCACCGGCAACCCAGTCAGTATGGCCGCAGGCCTCGCCACCATGGGCGCTCTTACGCCCGACGTTTACAGGCGCCTTGAGGCCGCCGGAGAAAAAGTCCGCGCAGGCCTTCGAGATGCCTTTGGTCAGGCTGGGAGACCCGGCCAGGTGAATGGTGTGGGCTCTATGTTCCAGATTCATTTTCATGACCGGGAGATGACGGACTATCGTGGCGCCTTCGCGACACCAGCGGAGAACGCATTGGCCAAATCGACGCATCGATGCATGCTTGATAGAGGGTTCATCCTTTCACCCAGGTGTTCTGGGTTTCTTTCCTCCGTGATGACTGACGCAGAAATAGAAGGTCTCGTCGACGCCTTCGCCGATACGCTTCGGACAACTGGGTAGCATCTCGTGGTCGAGACCCTCTAGAACGGCCCCGAGGCCGCACGAACGACCTTGATCCTGGTGCATGGCGCCGGTGCGCCAATAGATGCACCGTTCAAGGAAACCACTGCATTCAGCGTCGCGGCGGCCAACATAGGGATTTTGCGCTTCGAGTTTCCATATATGACGCGACGACGCTAGGATGGAAAACGCCATCCACCGGGCCGTCAATCAGTACTCCTTAAACACTGGCGCGCAATCTCCGCGTCGGTCGGGCCGAAGCATATCGCCATTGGCGGCAAATCGATGGGGGTCGAATGGCGTCGTTGGTCGCCTACGAGGTCGGCGCCGCAGCGTTGGTCTGTTTTGGGTAACCGTTTAATTCACTGAGTAAATCCAGTCGCCTCTGTGCCGCGCATCTCGAAACCATTGCCACACCGACCCTGATCCTACAGGGCGAGAAGGATCCGTCCGGGACCCGAGACGAGGTCGCCGACTATTCGCTGTCAAAGGCAATCACGACACACTGGTGGCTTGATTGTAACCATGATCTGGGACCACGGAAAAAATCTGGACGAACCCATGCCCAAAACCTAGTCGAAGCGATCAATCGGCTCACGGGTTTTCTCCTGAGCTGATCTCCCGACAGCGACCATCTAGGAACAAAATGCCCAGGCCATTGGAGCCTCAAAAACCATCAACTTCCAATTTACCTAAAGCCCTAGCTGACGCTCTCGGAACCCATGAAAGGGGGTTTCAGCCCGATCGCCACTGATCCTGGATCATCGAGGCGATAGGTTACGACATGGCCTCCCCCCAACAACAGGAGGCGGCGATCACGCCCAACCCAACAAAGCCAACTAACGCAGGCATAAGCGTCGTCAAAAACGCAGGAACGCACCCGCCATCGGCGCGTTGAAATACTGCCACTTTACCCTCTTTATTGATGTGATTGGCCGAAATACCCACGATATTTCAGACACCCAATCCTTACGCGAATTGTCAATTGAATTAATATAAGCTGCTTTAATATCAATTATGGCAACAATCACTCTAGTTTTCTAATTTAATGCCAAAATAAATTATAATAATATCGTTATTATTTTCAATATTTTCCACTTTCATTAAATTTAAATGTTAATTGGTATAGCGAACTCTCGGTTTAGCAAAAAATATCACTCTGGAACTTGCAACGTCCAAACCACTAGTTCCCGCATAACCTTGCCCAAGGCTTGATCAAATGTCTTTACGATCGCCGGCATCCGATTACTAGGTGCCTCCATGACGCGTTCGAATGTATTAGACGCTACGATACGACGTTCAGGCATTTTGATCAGCTTCGCATTGATCCGCACGCGCACTTTAGGCGCCTTGGTTCCATCAAGATATTCGGCTTGAAATTCTCGCAATTCAGGCTGCAATACATAATCCGAGCGGAGCACGACGGCGAGACGACCAACGCCGACGATTTGCTTTGAATTCTCGAAGGACTCGATCAGCAGGCGCTGAACCATCGCCGGCGCATCATCAACCCATTGCGCCCCGGCGAAGTACTCCAAGGTCAACGGCTTGCGGGTAACTGCGATCCGGGACGAACTTAGGCCCGTCGGCGCTGCGGGTGTCTCGATTCCCAATTGCCAATCGACAGCAGCCAGACCCGACTTAAACGTGCTTTTCGGAGATAAGTTGTATAATTGTGGGGCCGGCCTCGGCGTCGGAATGATCCCGCATGCCGATAGCATTCCCAGCACCAAGATGGCAGCAAGGAGCGGTTGAACGCGCACCCCCGGTTGATGGCGTCGCTGGTTCATTTGCTTGTCTCCACCCCACGGTCACGACTGCCAAAAAGGATCTGCGCCGGATCGCGTTCCAATTGGCGGGTTACCCGATTCAGATTTTCAAGAAGAAGCCGGCCCTCGATCAAAAACTGAGTCATTTCATAAAGCCCAGTCTGCGAGAAGTCCCGAACTGCGCCTCGATTTTCGGCAATCAATCCTCGCGCCTGGTCGGCGGCGGTGGTCAATTCAGACAAGGTTCGAGATGCATCCACGCTCAGGGTCGAGAAATCCGCGTCTAAACCCGCGACGGTACCACGGAGCGCCGACATCGTTTGCCCGGTCTCCTTGGCGACATCCTTGAGGTCATCGCTTATCGAAACCACGACCAACGCCAATGCCTCCGTTAGCGCGCGCAAGCTGGTAGTCGCTTCGTTTGCATTACGAACCAAACCACTAATATTATCCGCTTCGTCCGCGAAGGCGCCGCTGACGCTTGCAAGGTTCGCGAGGATGTTCTCCAGGGCGGCCTGGTTTCTAGGGTTCAGGATCGCCGCAGCTCGGTTGGTGAGCACCAAGAGTTGATTAGCAATCTCTGGCGCCGATTCAAAAACTTCTTCAACGACCGACGTCTGTGCCGCCAATTCAGCGACCGTTTCGCCCAGTGCCGGCTCCAGAAGTGGCGCGGCCTTAGACCCACCCTTGATCTGAATGAAGCCGACGCCGGTCAGGCCTTGGCTCTCCAACACCGCGTAGGCGTCTCGTTTGATGGGCACTTCGGCATCCACGTCAATCATCACCAGGATCCGTTCCACATCCTCCTTGTCCAGGCGTATATCGCTGACCTGGCCAACGGGAATGCCGCGGTATCGCACCGGGCTCCCAACCGATAACCCGGTAACCGTGCCGACGAAACCAATCTGGAACGCGTTGGCATGATGATCAAGTTCAAGCTTTCCAAGCCAAACGACGAAACCAAGTGCCGCCGCGAACAACCCGAATACGAAGGCTCCAACCACGACATAACTTGCTCTGGTCTCCATGCCTATTCCTCCGCCTGAACCGCACCAAACGCCGCCCTGGCCCGGGGTCCATGAAAATAATCCTGGATCCAGGGGTGCGGGTGCCGGGTAAGCGCCTCAAGAGTATCAACGATAATTTTCTTGTCGATAAGAACGGCGATCCGATCGCAGATCGCCGCCAAACTGTCCAGGTCATGGGTAACCATGACCACGGTCAAGTTCAGACTTCTTTGCAAGTCGCGGATCAGATCATCGAACGCGGCGGCCCCGATGGGGTCCAGGCCTGCGGTCGGCTCGTCAAGGAACACGACTTGCGGATCAAGCGCCAGTGCCCGCGCCAAGCTCGCACGCTTGCGCATGCCACCGGATAACTCCGAGGGATATTTCGTGCCAGCTTCCCGTGGCAATCCCACCATCTGGATTTTTAAGCGCGCCAACTCATCCATCAGATCCGCGGGCACTCCACCACGTTCCCGCATAGGCGCCTGAATGTTCTGGGCAACGGTTTGCGAGCTGAACAACGCACCATCCTGGAACATCATGCCGAAGCGACCTTGCAGACGCCGTGTCGCCGGTTCGTCCCCATTCATCGTGATGGGTTCATCCAGCAGCTCGATTTCTCCACCAGCCGGCCTTTGAAGACCGATAATAGTCCGCATAAGCACAGACTTTCCAGTTCCAGACCCTCCTACGACCCCCATCACCTCGCCCCGTCGCACGGTGAAGTTCAGACCATCATGAATGACCTGGGCGCCAAACTGGGTGCGTAGACTCCGCACCTTGATCGCGGTGGACGGCGTGTCCATCCCGGGTTTCGGGGTCTCTATAACGGTCATATGCCAATCTCCGCGAAGAAAATCGCGAACACCGCGTCCAACACAATCACTAGGAAAATCGACTGGACCACGGAAGCGGTTGTCCGGATACCCACGCTTTCAGCGCTGCCCGCGACTTGTAAACCTTGATGACAGCTCACCAGTCCGATCACATATGCGAAAACCGGCGCCTTGATCAGGCCAGTCCCAAAATCCCAAAAGTCGACCGCATCCTTCAATTGCACCAGAAACTGTCCGAATGATAGATCAAGATAGGTCACGGAGATGACCGCGCCACCTAGAAGCCCAAGCATATCTCCAAAAAAGACCAATAGTGGAAGAGCGACAAAAAGCGCGACCAGCCTGGGAATCACCAAAACCTCGACTGGAGACAAACCTAGGGTCTCCATCGCATCAACTTCCTGATTGACTTTCATGGTCCCTATTTGAGCAGTGAAAGCACTACCGGACCTCCCAGCCACGATGATGGCCGTCAGGAGCACCCCAATCTCGCGCAAGACAGAGACACCCACTAAGTTTACCGTCAAGATCGACGCACCGAATCGCTGAAGTTGCAAGGCGCCCATATAAGCAAGCACGATCCCAACAAGAAAACACAACAGGCCAACGATCGGCAGGGCGTCGAACCCCACGGCCTCTATCTGGCGAAACAAGGGTATCCATCTCAGCCGAACCCGACCCAGCAATACACGCCCGAATGTCACGATGGTCAGCCCGAAGAACCCAAGCAATTCCCGGCCGATCGACAAACTGGATAGGACCGAGGCGCCGGTTCGTCCGAGCAGTGCCGTCAGAGCCGAGCTCTGTCCAGCACTAAGGGGAAAATCGGGCTCCACGAGCTCGATCTTATCGAGTAAGGCTCGATGGGTATCCCGCATCTTGTCAACACGGATATCGATGCCCCGATCAGCCATGGCTCGCATCGTCCGGCCCAAAACCCAGGCACCGGCGCTATCCAACGCGGTCAAGCCAGAGCCATCCAACGAAAGCACCTTCGCTTCACGGGTGGATATAGCGCGCATCTCGTCATTCAGCACGATTGCCGTATCCAAGGTCCAGTTACCGGACACCCGAAGGCTTAGGACGTCTTTGTCGGCACTGACGGTCAGAAATTGCGATTGCTTGTCGTTCGCCACCAAGCCCCCCCGGGTGCTCGGAAAAGTTCAATGCTTCCTGGAGTTCCATCCTGATTTCATGGCTCCAATCAGAGGCATGAATCCTGAGCAGTTTCCCGAATGCGCTGACACAATAGCCGTTGCACCGCAGCAGGTCATCCCGGTTTCTCGGCTCCTAGCAGTGGAAGCGCCTGGAACGTCATTGTAAGCAGGTCCGACTTTACCTTAAGAGTTGACTCTACGGACACTAGGCCAAGTAAGGGAAGACAATGGACCTGAAACAGCATATCCGACAGGTACCAGATTTCCCCAAACCGGGAATCTTATTTTACGACATCTCGACGTTGCTGGGACACGCCGAGGCTTGGCGGGAGACCATTCAGCGCCTGGAAGACATTGTCTTGGCCTTCAAACCCGATATTCTCGCCGGAATTGAATCACGCGGTTTCCTGGTTGCCGCGCCATTAGCTCTCGAACTTGGGTTGGGATTTCAGATGATCCGTAAGCAGGGCAAGCTTCCCGGCCGCACTATACCGTTCACCTATGATCTGGAATACGGCACCGACACGATCGAAATTCAAGAAGGCGCTTTCGAGCCGGGGCAGCGGGTGGTGGTCCTCGATGATCTTCTCGCTACCGGCGGCACCCTCAAGGCGGCATCGGATTTACTGAGCCAAATCGGCGCGGATGTGGCGGGTGGGGCTTGTATAATGGAGTTGGCGTTTTTGGAGGGCCGCTCCAAGCTTGATTTTCCGTTCGTTTCCTTGATCAGTTATAATGACTAATGGCGTGATGAATCGATCGCAGTCTCGAATCCAACTCGGCTTGGTGTGCGTATTAGATGATGGGTCCGGCGATACTCAATCTATTTTTTTCAATAGCCGCGATGCACGCGGTCGGCGCCACATTATTCTTCACAGCACTTTCCAGTAGCGAAAACCGACCCGTGGCGGGGTAAGCTTGTGCCTTGGCGTTCGACGCCGTGCGCGGCACCTTGCTTCTGTTCGCTCCGAAACTCATGGCGAATATGCTGATTCTGGGCGATACCGTTCAACTCATGGGGGCTTGCGGTTTTTTTGTCGCCGCCGCGTCTGGCCGCCGCCACAACACGACGACTTAGGTGACGTTGGGGCTGACGGTCGCCAACATTACGGCGATCACAGTCGCCCATCGTAGTCAATTCCCAACGCTTTTCGCTACCATGGCGCTGATTTTTGCCGCTATCATTGAGGTGATGGCGGCGCGCGACCATGATGACCGTGGCGGCTTGCCTGCTTGGATAGGCTTGCTTATGGCTCGCCGCGTTGTCCAAGGCATTCGAAATACTTGGGTGAACGGCGATGGGCCTGGCGACCGGGTTGCTGGCAATGATCTCCAGGCTCTCGCTGATGACCAATTTTATCCTCCCTTCCCGCCACACCCGTGTTCGGTCTATCAGCATTCGCGGCATACCTCGCAACCGTCAGAATCTCGGTCTCACAAAGACCCCCAAAGCGGACAACACCCCGGAATTGGATAACATCCAAGACATCGTGGATGACAAACTCGAGCGGAAGACCGAAGAGTTCTAATGTCTACTGAGCACGACACTTTCAAATATGGCGAGCAGCCCTGTCGTAGACGGCACAGACGTCAAAATCTGACTCTTCAACCATTCGCTGCGCCAGTTCCTCGAAGTTGCCGAAATGCGACGATCTTGGGCCTAGAACCCCTAAAGCGACCGCCGATGTTTTCATCACTGAGCTTTGGCAAGTGGCCAAGAGCCGGCGTTCGAATGGGCATCGCCAGGCCGGCGAACGTGCCTGGTATCGCGCACGCCTCTTCCCTGTGGCGGTATGACAACGACCTTTACTGACGTAACGGAGCAGCGCAGCGCGCTTCGGGTGATCGCGCAAGCATGTAACGCGGCGGGGCGCGGTAACAAGGCCAAGACCAAGTTTCTAAACCGGATGCGCCCTGAGTTCAGGACCCCACTGCATTCTATTATCAGCTTTGTTGAAATGTTGCAGAACAGGACCTTGAGCCTAATCGGTTGCAACGCGTGTGTGTGGGGGGGGGGTAATAATAAAGCCATTTCCGGGGAAACTCTGTTGCTGCAAATCAGCGCGATCATCGACCTGGCGTAGTTGGAAGTAAGAACCATTAGATTGATTGAGGCGCTTATAGATCCAACAGCGATTCTCGATTATGAAATTAGCGCCGCTACGGCCCGTGGAATCGGTATTTCGTACTATCTGGCACCAAGTCTACCAGCCACCCGCACCGACTAGCACCATCTACGCCAATTCCTGGGCCACCTTCTGGAAAATGCACTGAAATTTTTCAGAGCTGGCGCCCAAATCATGGTGAGGGCTGAAATTGATCCGTTTGAGGTCATGGCCATTCTTGTCAGCGATCAGAAAATCAGCATGCCCTATGATCAGGTCAACAACGCATTCGAGCCTTTCGCGCAGGGTTGACACGGCGCTGGACCGTCGATTTGAAGGCACCGGCCTCGGCCTGTCGATGGTCAAGGGGCTGATTGACCTGCATGACGGTAAGATCCACGATCATTATCGCCAGTGCACCAGATCAGGGGACCACCGCGGCGGTAACCTTCCCTCTGAGTAGACCGTCCTTGAATTCTAATGGACGATCCCCGAAAGACCCCGAGATCAGGCGATCTTTATTACCGTGCGGCCACGCACGCGGCCCGATAGGATCTCCTTGCCAAGGCGAGGCAGATCGTCTAGTCCGTGGATCTCGACCATGGTCCGCAATTTGTCCATCGGCAGATCCCGCGCGACGCGGCGCCAAGTTTCGACCCTCGGTTCCTTGGGGCACATAACCGACTCGATCCCCAGCAAATTGACGCCGCGAAGCAGAAACGGCAGCACGGTGCTGGACACCTCACTGCCGCCGGTCAGGCCAACCGCCCCGACCGACCCACCATACGCGATCTGGGTCAAAAGGTTTGATAAAGTCGCCCCACCAACATTGTCGATGGCTCCAGCGAACCGCTCCCGCCCGAGTGGACGGCTCGGAAGTTCGGCCAATTCGGCCCGATCAATGATCGTTTGCGCTCCCAATCCCTTAAGATAATCTGCTTGCTCGGGCCGTCCAGTCGAGGCCGCGACATCGTAACCAAGATTCGCCAGAATAGCCGTTGCTATGCTACCGACACCGCCCGACGCGCCGGTCACCAGGACCTGGCCGCCACCCGGCGTTACCCCATGCGCCTCAAGCGCCTGGACAGCCATCATCGCGGTAAACCCAGCGGTCCCAACGGCCATGGCGTTCTCCCGGGTAAGCCCGTCGGGCAACGGAACCAGCCAGTCGCCCTTGACCCGCGCCTTCTCGGCGTAAGCACCCCAATAGGTCTCGCCGACCCGCCACCCGGTTAGGATAACATCGTCGCCCGGTTTGAAGTTTGGATTGTCCGAGGCTTCCACGGTGCCGGAAAAATCGATCCCTGGCACATGCGGATATTCCCGGACAAGGCGCCCGACGCCATTCATGACCATGCCGTCCTTGTAGTTGACGGTCGAATGGCTGACCCGGACCAGGACATCGCCGTCAGGCAGATCCGCCTCGGTCAGGGTTTCGAAAGCCACCGCAATCTTTCGGTCGGCCTCACGCAGGACGAGAGCGCGGAAGTCACTCACCAGAAAACTCCAAATTGTCGTGTCATCAAGAATCAAGGACTCAGCGGATCGGCTCCAAGATAGAAACAACGTTGGCGACCGCGACGCCCCCCATATTGAAGATACCGCCGAGCTTGGCACCTGGGATCTGCATGTCACCAGCCTGGTCCCGCAGCTGCATGGCGGTGAGGACATGCATCGATACGCCGGTGGCGCCTATCGGATGCCCCTTGGCCTTCAACCCACCCGAGGGGTTCACCGGCAGCTTACCTGTCTTCAAGGTCAGGCCGTCTTCGAGCACCTTGTAGCCCTCACCCGGCTTAGCTAACCCCATGGCCTCGTACTCGATCAATTCGGCGATTGTGAAGCAGTCATGGGTCTCCACGAAGGAGAGATCATCCAGGGTCAAGCCAGCGGAGCCCAGCGCCTGGCTCCAGGCATGGGAGCAGCCTTCGAACTGGATCACGTCGCGCTTCGACATGGGAAGAAAATCATTAACGTGGGCGCGCGAGCGGAACGCGACGGCCTTGGGCCGGCCAAGCGCCGTCTCGACGTCCGTTAGCACCAGGGCCGCAGCGCCATCGGACACCAACGAACAGTCGGTGCGCCGCAGCGGGCCCGCCACCAACGGATTCTTATCGGAAACATCCCGGCAAAACTCAAAACCTAGGTCCTTGCGAATTTGCGCGTAGGGATTGGAAACGCCGTTTTTGTGGTTTTTGGCAGCGATCTGCGCAAGCGCGTCGGATTGGTCACCATAGCGCTGAAAATAGGCCTGGGCTATCTGGCCGAAAACCCCGGCGAAGCCACCGTCTATTCCGGACTCTTCCTTCAGATAACTCGCGGTCAGCAATGCGTCGCCCACGGCCGCCCCCCTGAGGTCGGTCATCTTCTCTACACCAACCACCAGGACCACCTTGCCGCGTTTGGCCTCGATGAAGTCGACACCCTGATGCACTGCAGAACTGCCGGTGGCGCAGGCATTCTCGACCCGGGTCGCAGGTTTGAACCGAAAACCGTCTGAGGCCTGCATCACAAGGCTAGCTGTAAACCCTTGCTGCGAGAACCCACCGCCAAAATGGCCAAGATAAATAGCGTCCACGTCCGCCGGCTCGAAGCCGGCATCGGCCACCGCCCCAACGGCGACCTTGACGACCATGCTTTCGACGTCGTCGTCCTCGTGCCTGCCAAACGGCAGATGCGACCAACCAACGATACAAGCGGTCATGGCTCACGCTCCCCTATGATCAAATGGGGGCAAGACAGGCCCCTCTGCTGAAAAATCCTATAGCAGATTTTTGGCTAGTGAGTCC
>JAPKDN010000413.1 GCA_028822575.1 Alphaproteobacteria bacterium
GAAAGGCTGCGCGCACTCCAAGCTATCCCTTGACCTCCGCCCCGCCGGCCCCGAGACTGTTATCAAATGGGAAGTGCTAGGTAACGCGTGAGTGGTATCATGGCATTCAAATAGGCTCTTCCAAGAGGCACTAATCAGAGACATAGGGGAGATAAACGCGATGCCCACCGTATCCATGACGGTGAACGGAAAATCCGTGTCGGGCGAGGTCGAGGCCCGTACACTGCTCGTTCAGTTCCTACGCGATGAACTACGCCTGACTGGCACTCATGTCGGTTGCGACACCAGCCAATGCGGTGCCTGCGTTGTGCATGTGGATGGAGAGTCGGCCAAAAGCTGCACCATGTTGGCGCTTCAGGCCGACGGCTCCGCCGTCACCACGATCGAAGGCCTCGCAGAGGGCGAAACCCTGCACCCGATGCAAGAGGCCTTTCGCAATAATCACGGCCTGCAGTGTGGTTTCTGCACTCCCGGCATGGTGATGAGCGCGATCGATCTAGTGAAAAAAAATCCTGGCGCGTCCGAGACCGAGATTCGCGAATGGCTGGAAGGCAACATCTGTCGCTGTACCGGCTACCATAATATCGTGAAATCGATTCAGGAAGCCGCTGGGACCATGGGAGGTTGATATGCCTGATGGAGTCACGGGGACCGGTATCGGCGCGTCCGTTAAGCGCGTAGAGGACCAACGCTTCCTAACCGGACGCGGCAATTATACCGACGATATTAACCGTCCCAATCAAACCCACGCCTATATGCTGCGCAGCCCCCATGCTCATGCGACGATCAATTCGATCGACACATTGGCGGCAAGTGCGGCTTCTGGCGTCGTCGCGGTCTTCACTGGCGCTGATATGGAAGTTGGCGGCCTGCCCTGCGGCTGGCTTATCCATAACGAAGACGGCACGCCGATGCATGAGCCGGGGCATCCCCCGCTCGCGGTTGGCAAGGTGCGCCATGTCGGTGACCAGATCGCCTGCGTGATCGCCAATAGCCTGGACCAGGCTAAGGCAGCGGCCGAGAAGATAAATGTCGACTACGGCGTGTTGCCAGCGGTCATGGACATGAAGGCCGCCGAGGCTGGCGGTACCCTGGTGCATGACGATATCGGCACCAACAAGTGCTATGACTGGGGTATCGGCGACAAGGACGCGGTTGACGTGGCCCTGGCCGCCTCGGCGCACATAACCGAGATTAACATTATCAACAACCGCCTCATTCCGAACGCTATGGAGCCACGCGCTGCGGTCGCTGAATTCAATGGCTCCAACAGCGAGTACACGGTTTACACTACCTCCCAGAATCCGCACGTGATCCGCCTGTTGATGGGAGCCTTCGTTCTCGGGCTGCCGGAGCACAAATTGCGGATCATCTCGCCGGATGTCGGCGGTGGCTTCGGCTCCAAAATTTTCCTTTATGCCGAGGAAACCATCATTACCTGGGCGTCAGCCAAGATAGGTCGACCGATCAAGTGGACCGCAGACCGTTCCGAGGCCTTCATGAGCGACGCGCATGGCCGCGATCATGTGACCCACGCCAAGCTCGGCATAGACGGCAACGGCAAGTTTACGGCGCTGAAGGTAGAGACCTATGCGAATATGGGGGCCTATCTCTCGACTTTCGCCTCCAGCGTGCCGACCTACCTCTATGCTACTCTGTTGGCCGGCGTCTACACGACCCCGGTGATCTACGCCAATGTGAAGGCGATCTTTACCAACACCGTGCCCGTCGATGCCTATCGCGGCGCCGGGCGGCCTGAGGCGACATATCTGCTGGAGCGGATTGTCGACCGGGCGGCACGTGAGACCGGTGTTGATCCAGTCGAAATTCGGCGCCAGAACATGATCCAGCCGGATGCCTTCCCCTACCAGACGCCAGTGGCGCTAGCCTATGACAGTGGCAACTACCAGGCCACTCTTGAAGTTGCGCAGAAGCTGGCTGATATCTCTGGATTCGCGGCTCGCAAGGCGGCCTCGGCGGCCAATGGCAAAAAGCGGGGCATGGGCTATTCGACCTATATAGAGGCTTGCGGTATCGCGCCTTCGGCGGTTGCCGGCGCGCTCGGGGCCAGGGCCGGGCTTTATGAGTCGGCCGAGGTTCGGGTGCATCCGACAGGGTCGGTGACGGTCTTTACAGACTCGCATAGCCACGGGCCGGGTCATGAGACGACTTTTGCCCAATTGGTTTCTGAACAGCTTGGTGTGGCGATCGAAAATATCGACATCAATCACGGCGATACCGGCAATGTTCAGTTTGGGATGGGCACTTATGGATCCCGCTCACTCGCGGTTGGTGGCGTGGCCCTGGTCAAGGCCACAGGAAAGATCATAGCTAAGGCCTCGAAGATCGCGGCGCACATCATGGAAGCCTCGGCGGAAGATATCGAGTTCAAAGACGGCAACTTCACGGTTGCCGGTACCGACAAGTCGATGGCGTTTGGCGAAATCGCGCTTGCTGCCTATGTCCCGCATAACTTCCCACATGACGAACTGGAGCCTGGACTGGACGAAACGGCGTTCTATGACCCCGCGAACTTCACCTTCCCAGGCGGCACGCATATCTGTGAGGTCGAGGTCGATCCGGAAACCGGTGTTGTCCATGTTCAGAACTTCACAGCCGTCGACGATATCGGACGGGTTATCAACCCGATGATCGTCGAGGGACAGGTGCAAGGCGGTGTTGCCCAGGGTATCGGGCAGGCACTGCTGGAGGGCTGCTTCTATGATAGCGATGGTCAGCTGCTGACCGGTTCCTACATGGACTACACCATGCCACGGGCCGATAATCTACCGAACATCACAGTTGGAACCCAGTCGACGCTCTGTACCCATAACTCGCTGGGTGTGAAGGGGGTTGGCGAGGTTGGAGCTATCGGGTCGCCACCTGCCGTGATCAATGCCGTTGTCGACGCGCTCTCGGATCTGGGTGTCATTGACATTTCCATGCCCGCCACCTCCGCGAAAGTGTGGCAAGCAATCCAGGATGCTAAGGGCTAAGGGCTAAGGGCTAAGGGCTAAGGGCTAAGGGCTAAGGCCAGAACAGCACAAAGCGTTATCAGAAGGAAATCGAACAATGCATGATTTCAACTACCAAAAGGTCAGCAACGTGGCCGACGCGGTCTCCGCGCTGAAGGCGGCGGATGATGGCAAAGTCATGGCAGGGGGGATGACCCTGCTGCCGACCATGAAGCAACGTCTGGCGGCCCCGTCGGATGTCATCGACCTTGGCGGTATTTCTGGGATCGATGGGGTATCAGTGTCCGGAGGCATAACCGTGGGCGCCATGGCGACCCATGCCTCGGTCGCCGGTTCGTCGACGGTCAAAGGTATCCTATCGGCCTTGGCCGATCTGGCCGAAGGGATCGGTGACCCCCAGGTTCGCAACCGCGGCACCATCGGTGGCTCAGTCGCTAATAACGATCCGGCGGCGGACTATCCGGCGGCATGTTTGGCGCTTGGCGCAACGATCAAGACCGATCGCCGGGAGATCTCGGCGGATGACTTCTTCCAGGGGCTGTTCGAGACCGCCTTGGAAGAGGACGAGATCATTACCTCGGTCAGCTTTCCGGCGGCGGAGAAAAGTGCTTACGTCAAGTTCCCAAACCCAGCGTCGCGTTATGCACTGGTTGGTGTGTTCGTCGCGAAGAAGGCCAACGGTGTAAGGGTCGCGGTGACTGGAGCGGGAGACGAGGGTGTGTTTCGGGCCACGGCGCTTGAAAAGGCCCTGTCGTCAGACTTCTCGGCTTCGGCGCTTGATGGCGCATCGGTATCTGCGGATGGTCTGATGAGTGATATCCATGCCAGTGCCGAGTATCGGGCCCATCTGATCACCATTATGGCCAAGCGGGCGGTTGCTGCGGCTGGTTAAACGAACCTTTCCAAACCCTAAAAAAGGGCCGAATCCATACAACGGGGGCGGCCCTTTGTCATTGATCATGGTTCTCTCGGTCCAGGCGCCAAACCGTCCGACTTTGCCCATATTGGACATCTTGTAATCGTAGGAGGAATTACCTCAAAATTGTCCTGACGAGCCGAAC
>JAPKDN010000414.1 GCA_028822575.1 Alphaproteobacteria bacterium
TTTCTTGAACTGGCGACAGTACAAATTTGACTGCGCCAATATGAACCCTTGGCCTAGTTGTTTGCCGGATGTTGACCGTCAGGACACCGAGGTTCGCAAATTGTGGCACTCGTATCATCAAATGCCGTATATAATGGGGACCTATAATACGACGCGGCGCTCCCGCGTGACAATGCACGGATCGACCTATGGAAAAGAAAACAATTGCGATTGGTGTTGATCATGGTGGTTTGATGTTAAAGGTAGAATTGACGAACTATATTATAGGTCTAGGGCATACGGTTTGTGACCTAGGCACGTTCGATGAGCTGTCCGTCGACTACCCGGACTATGCTTATAAGGTCGCCGAAGCCTTACATCAGGGTCGGGCTGATGTTGGTCTGGTAGTTTGCGGGACCGGGATTGGCATGAGCATTGCGATTAATCGGTTCCCATGGATTCGCGCAGGACTTTGCCATGATGTCACCACGGCGCGCCTAGCAAGGGAACATAATGATGCGAATGTCCTGGCGCTAGGCGCACGCCTTATCGGCGGTGAGTTGGCGAAGGAATGTTTGACGGTTTTCTTGCAAACCGAGTTCGAGGAAGGTAGGCACGCCCAGCGTGTACAAAAGTTGAACGCCCCCCCAGTGTTGGATGGGTCAAACAACGCAGCTTGAGCATAACTTAAGTTTTGGACACAGTATGACGTCGACGTCGAAGGCGACCGAAAACAGCCAAACAGAGGGATCCGTGCGGTCCGATGATTTCTTCACTGTTCCTGGAGCAGAGGCGGATCCAGAGCTTTTTCGAGCGATCGACCTGGAGCTTGGACGTCAACAAGATCAAATCGAACTGATCGCATCGGAGAATATCGTCAGCCGCGCGGTCTTAGAGGCCCAAGGCTCGGTTCTTACCAATAAATATGCCGAGGGCTATCCGGGACGGCGTTACTATGGTGGGTGTGAGTTCGTCGATATCGCCGAATCGTTGGCGATCGAACGCGCCAAGACCCTGTTTGAGTGTGGTTTTGCAAATGTGCAACCACATTCCGGCGCGCAGGCGAACCAGACGGTTTTCATGGCGTTGCTGTCCCCGGGAGATACGATTCTTGGACTCTCCTTGGCGGCGGGGGGGCATTTGACTCACGGCGCACCTCCTAATCAGTCTGGTAAATGGTTCAAGGCCATTCAGTACGGTGTTCGCCCAGACGACTGTCGCATCGATTTCGACGAGGTCAGCCAGTTGGCTGAAGAGCACCGTCCCAAATTGATTGTCGCCGGTGGTTCAGCCTATTCAAGAATTTTGGATTTTAAGCGTTTCCGCGAGATCGCCGACTCAGTCGGTGCTTACCTCATGGTTGATATGGCACATTTCGCCGGTCTGGTCGCGGGCGGGGCGCATCCGAGTCCATTTCCTCACGCCCATGTAGTGACGACGACGACTCACAAAACGTTGCGCGGGCCGCGGGGCGGCATGGTCCTGACCAATAATGAGGTGATTGCGAAGACGATCAACTCGGCTCTGTTTCCTGGCCTCCAGGGTGGACCATTGATGCATGCGATAGCGGGGAAGGCCGTCGCTTTTAACGAGGCGCTGCATCCAGGTTTTAAAAGCTATGCCCATGCTGTGATCGCCAATGCCCGCGCCTTGGCGGCACGTCTCATCGATCGGGGTGTCGATATCGTCTCCGGCGGTACCGACACGCATCTAATGCTCGTTGACCTGCGCCCGAAGAACCTTACCGGCAAAGACATCGAAGCGGCTTTGGAGCGCGCGGGAATCACCTGCAACAAGAATGGCGTTCCGTTCGACCCTCAGAAACCGACCATCACCTCTGGCGTGCGGCTTGGCACCCCAGCGGGCACAACGCGGGGCTTTGGCGTCGCCGAATTTGAGCTGATCGGTGACTTGATTGGTGGGGTGTTGGACGGAATGGCTGGGGGATCCGTGCCTAATCGCGAGGTGGAAATCTCCGTGCGAAAGCAGGTTGGCGCGTTGTGTAGACGCTTTCCGATTTACGGGCAAGGTGCTTGAAGTGGGGAGCTTGAACTCACGGTTAGAGAGTTTGTGGATGCGTCCGTGACACGTGGAAATTTTAAGAGGGGGAAGGCATGCGTTGCCCATTCTGTGGACATAACGACACGCAGGTGAAGGACTCGCGCCCAACCGAGGACAACGCGGCGATCCGCCGTCGGCGATTCTGCCCGTCCTGTGGCGCCAGGTTCACTACATTCGAACGAGTTCAGCTTCGCGAACTTACGATCCTGAAGAAGAGTGGCAAACGAGCGCCGTTCGATCGTGACAAACTGGAACGTTCGATTCAGATTTCATTACGCAAGCGCCCGGTCGATCAAGACCGTTTGGAGCGCATGGTAACCGGTATTCAGCGGCGGCTCGAAAGTATGGGGGAGGCTGAAATACCCTCCAGTGTAATCGGCGAGATGGTGATGGACTCGCTGGCCAATTTGGATCCTGTTGCTTATGTCCGGTTCGCGTCGGTCTATCGAAATTTTCGCGAAGCCAAGGATTTCGAGGAGTTTGTCGAGGATTTGGGCCGCTTTGAGGACGAAGATTGACGAGCGTTGGCACGTACCGATGACCAAGATTGCTCAGACTTCGTCGCCGGATGAAGTCGCCGAGGACGAGCGTTGGGTGCGCCAGGCGATTCGAATAGGTCGACGGGGCCAAGGTTTGGTAGCGCCCAATCCGTCCGTGGGCTGCGTGCTGGTGCTTAAAGGCCGTTTGGTAGCAAGGGGTTGGACCCAGCCTGGCGGACGCCCGCACGCCGAGGTGGTGGCTTTGGCCCGCGCCGGAGGGCTGGCCAAAGGCTGTACTGCGTATGTCTCGCTTGAGCCCTGTGCCCATCATGGAAGGACACCGCCTTGCGCAGATGCGTTGATTGCAGCGGGCGTGGTTCGGGTCGTCACGGCCGCTCATGATCCCGACTCTCGCGTGGATGGCCGCGGTCTTCGCCGACTGAGAGATGCCGGTATCATCGTTCGCGACGGCGTTTGCCGGGACGAAGCCGACGCCGACCTATCCGGGTTCTTTGGTCGTGTGGTCCACGAACGTCCATGTGTAACCTTGAAACTCGCGACTACGATAGATTCACGGATCGCGACGCAGGACGGGGAAAGTCAGTGGATTACGGGCCCTCCGGCGCGGCGGATGGTGCACGCCATGCGGGCGCGTCACGACGCTGTGTTGACCGGAATGGGGACGGTAACGGCGGATGATCCGATGCTGACATGTCGAATTTCAGGGCTCGAAGGGCGCTCACCCACGCGCGTGATCCTAGATTCCAGACTTTCGCTCCCCTCGACCAGCGCGCTCGCGCGGTCCGCGCGCGATATCAAAACGATGATTATTACGACTTCAGCCGCCCCTTATCATCCCGAAAACGTGCTCGAGGACTTGGGTGTCGAAGTGGTTCGTGTTCAAGCTGACCAGGCAGGTCTCGTCGTGCCCGACGCCGCGTTGAAAGCTCTGGCTGATCGCGGAATTACTAGTGTTTTAATGGAAACCGGTGCCCGCCTGGCCACTTCTTTTCTGGCCGCTGATCTGGTTGACAGCCTGGTCTGGTTCCGGGGGCCAATTTTAATTGGCGGGGATGGAAAACCGGCACTGGAGGCTCTTGGAATTACCGCCTTGATAGCCGCGCCGCGGCTAGAACGCATCGATGTGCGGGTGATCGGTGAAGATATGGTGGAAACCTATCGGCGGCGGCTCTAGGTTAAGTCTATGTTTACAGGAATCATAACGGATGTCGGCGAGGTGCGTGCGTTGGAACAACGCGGCGACTTGCGAGCGATCATCGGGACCAGCCATGAGACTGGTGGCATTGCTGATGGCGCATCCATCGCCTGCTCCGGCGCTTGTCTAACCGTTGTCGAAAAGGGTGGGGACTGGTTCGCCGTCGACATCTCGAAGGAGACATTAGATCACACGATCCTTGGTGGTTGGTCGGTCGGCTCCAAGATCAACATCGAACGCTCTCTGAAACTTGGTGATGAGTTGGGTGGGCATATTGTCTCAGGGCATGTCGATGG
>JAPKDN010000415.1 GCA_028822575.1 Alphaproteobacteria bacterium
CACATGATGCGCCGATCAATACAACTGGAACACGCCCGTTCGCTTGAACTCCAGGAATCGAGCGACCGCCCGGACATGGCCTTCCAAGGACGCCGGCAAAGCGTCCGGCGAGAACCAGTCCAGCGCTAAGGTTTCCTCGCGATCGGCGTACAGTTCTCCGCGCCACTCGCTGGCGTGAAAATCCAGCCCGAAAGCCTGAACCACATCACCATTGGGATAGTGCATGGTCTCGTAACGCGGGTTGGAGGCGAACCCCCAGGGTTTGGCGTCGAGGACCTCCAATCCGGTTTCCTCGCGCACCTCTCGCAGCATGACTTGAAAGATGTCCTCGCCCGCCTCGGCATAGCCGGACGGCATGCACCACAAGCCGTTATCGGTCCGCTTTTGCATCAGGATATGACCGTCGGCGCGCTCGATAAGACAGCGAGCGCCCGGCATCAGAATCAGCCGGTTGCCAGCCACTTCGCGCAATCGTCCGAGATAGCTGTCCTTGAAGTCATTCACGGAACCAGGACACCGCTCCTTACATCGTCGCGCCGATTTGCCAGGGGATGAACTCGTTATCGCCGATGCCGAGCTCTTCACTTTTGGTCGGCTCACCCGAGGCGGTACGCACGACCTTGTCGAAGATCCGCTTGCCCATCTCCTCGATCGAGAGATCCTCGTCCAGAACCTCGCCACAGTTGATGTCCATGTCCTCTTCCATGCGCTGATACATGGTCGTATTGGTCGCGAGTTTCAGCGACGGCGTCGGCTTGCAGCCATAACAGGAACCGCGCCCAGTGGTGAACGCCACGACGTTGGAGCCACTGGCTACCTGGCCGGTGATCGAGCATGGATCATAGCCGGGGCTGTCCATGAAGACGAACCCCTTGGCATCGATCCTCTCGGCGTAATTGTAGACACCGCAGAGATTAGTCACGCCTCCCTTGGCCGCCGCGCCGAGCGACTTCTCCAGGATAGTGGTAAGCCCGCCAGCCTTGTTGCCCGGCGAGGGATTGTTGTTCATCTCGCCTCCATTGCGTTCGCAATAATCTTCCCACCATTTGATCCGCTCAACCAGTTTCTCGCCCACCTCGCGAGTGACCGCGCGGCGGGTCAACAAATGCTCAGCGCCATAGATTTCCGGCGTCTCGGCCAGGACAGCGGTACCGCCATGTTCGACCAACAATGTCGCCGCCGCGCCCAACGCCGGGTTCGCGGTCATGCCGGAATAGGCATCCGAACCACCGCATTGCAGGGCCAGCGTAAGCTCGCTCACTGGCACCGGTATGCGCTGGGCCTTGCCTGCCTCGGGTAGCATGTCGGTGATCAGACCAAGACCGCGTGCCACCGTCTTGCGAGTACCGCCGGTGTCCTGGAGCGTCATGGTCTGGAACTTCGGACCGCGCTCTAGCCCATAGGCCTCAAGCAGGAAGTCGATCTGGTTCACCTCACAGCCAAGACCCACCATGAGAATACCGGCGAAATTCGGGTGCTGGGCGAAACCCCAAAGAACCCGCTGTAGATTAGCGTACCCCTCGCCAGCGCCGGCCATGCCGCAACCGGTGGAATGCGTGAGGGCGACAACGCCGTCGACGGTCGGATGCTGGGCCATCAGATCGTCGGAGACCGCGTCGGCGATATACTTCGCCGCCGTCGCCGAGCAGTTCACACTGGTCAGGACACCAATGTAATTGCGGGTTCCAACCCGGCCATTGCTCCGCACAAAACCCTCGAAGGTCCGACGATCCGCTTCGGGCACGAACGCGGTCGGCGTCACCCCTTCGCAGAACTGATAGTCGCGATCAAAATCCTTCATTTCCACGTTATGGACATGGACATGCTCGCCCGGCGCCACATCCCGGGTCGCGAAGCCTATGACCTGGTCGTATTTCCGGATTTCCTCGCCCTTCTTGATAGCGCGGGTGGCGATCTTATGCCCCGACGGGATCGGGTCCACAGCTGCGACGCCCTCGTCATCGATGCCGGTCGACGCCAGCATATCAATCCGCGCGGTCACGACATTGTCGGCGGGGTGCAGGCGAATGATCAGTCGGTTTCCGGAATTGTGTCCAGGCTCGGCCATCGTAATATCTCCGTCCAAAGGTTGGCCGGACTATAGACCAGCCCTTGGTCACGTGAAATGGACTTCGGGTGATGAACCCGGGCGAGCGGACTTGCTGGCATCGCCGCTCCGGCGTAACACAGGGTCGAGAGTCAATAGGAGAGATCGCAATGGGTAATCGACTGGCCGGCAAGACGGCCCTTATCACCGCGGCGGCGCAAGGTATCGGACGTGCCTCGGTGGAAGCTTATGTGGCCGAGGGCGCGCGGGTGATCGCGACCGACATCAACGCGGCCAAGCTGGCTGAACTGGAGGGCATGGCAGGCTTGGAAACGCGGGTTCTCGATGTTCTAAACCCCGGTGCCATCGCCGCGGCGGCCAAGGAGATTGGTGCCGTCGACGTGCTGTTCAACTGCGCCGGCTTCGTCCATCACGGCTCTATCTTGGATTGCGACGAGAAAGATTGGGATTTTTCCTTCGATCTCAACGTCAAGGCGCAGTTCCGGATGATCCGCGCCTTCCTGCCGGCAATGCTCAGCAATAGCGGCGGCTCGATCGTCAACATGTCGTCGGTCTGCTCCAGCCTGAAGGGTATCGTCAACCGCGCGGTCTATGGTGCCAGCAAGGCGGCGGTGATCGGGCTAACAAAATCGGTCTCCGCCGACTATCTGCGTGAAGGCATTCGCTGCAACTGTATTTGCCCTGGCACCGTGCAGTCGCCGTCATTGGATGACCGGATCAATGCCTTTGATGATCCAGTTCAGGCACGTGAGGATTTCATCGCCCGGCAGGCGCTGGGCCGGCTTGGTACCGTCGAGGAAATCGCCGCGATTGCGGTCTATCTCGGTGCTGACGAGAGCGCCTACACCACGGGCCAGCCCTTCATCCTGGACGGTGGCATCCTCGGATGACCGCCCCCGTGGATTTCAGTCTCAACGCTTTTCGCGCCGCCCAGCCAAGATTACTGGGCCGGGCGCGCCGCACGCCGCTGATCGACGCGGCGCCACTGAAGGAAGACCCAGCCCCCGGTGCCCGGCTTTTACTCAAACTGGACAATCTCCAGCCCACCGGCTCGTTCAAGGTGCGCGGTGCGAGCAACACTTTGATGACTCTGAAGGACGAACAGAAACGCGCTGGGCTGATCACCGCTTCCGGCGGCAACCACGGCCTTGGCGTCGCCTATGCTGCCGCCATGGCCGACTGTCCGGCGGTGGTCTTTCTGCCAACAAGCACGCCGTCGATTAAGGCTGAGAAGCTGAAGTTCTGGGGCGCCGAGGTTGTATCGATCGGCGACGTATGGGACGAGGCCAACGTCGCGGCGTTGGCTCAAGCGGAGGCGACGGGGATGACCTATATCCATCCCTTCGCGGATCCCCGTGTGATCCATGGACAGGGTACATCGGCGCTAGAAATACTGGACGACGCGCCGGAGACCGACATCTTGCTCGTGGCGATCGGTGGTGGCGGGTTGATCGCTGGAGCCGCTGCCGCCGCCAAGGCGATGAAGCCCGGGATCAAGGTCATTGGGATCGAGCCAACAGGCGCACCCACCCACTACAAAAGCCGCGAGGCGGGCGAGGTCATAACCCTCGATAGGATCGAGACCCGCGCCGGAACCTTGGCGCCCCGCCGTTCCAACAAACTTAATTTTGATCTGATCCAGGCGCATGTCGACGACATCGTTCTGGTCAGCGACCCGGATATGGAACGCGCCGCCCGATGGCTCTGGTACGAACTTGGCATCGCCGCCGAGTTGAGCGGGGCGGCCGCCATCGCCGCACTGATGACCGGGGCGATCAAAGCGCCAGAAAACTCAACCATCGCCGCCATCATTTGCGGCGCCGGAACCGACGGGATGAGTTGATCTGGCCGATGATTAGATAGACGACTCAGGAGCGGTTTCAGGCGCGCTGGCCCAAGTGGTCGAATTCCTCAACCCAGTTCACTTTGAAGACTTGTCAGAACCGGGGAAAC
>JAPKDN010000416.1 GCA_028822575.1 Alphaproteobacteria bacterium
CGGTCCGGAACGGGTGGCGGTGAACTTCTACCATGTCACGCGGAATGTCCTGGCGCGCGAGAAGGCCTTCTATATAAGGACACGCCGTCACCGCGACGTTGTTCAATATCACCGATGTGGTGATCTGGCCCGTCAAGATTGATTATGAGGTTCTGCCTTGCGTGACCGACGTTATGGAAGCCGCCGTCGATGACGCACCGCTCCTGCACGAGGACTTGATTACGCGCGGCGTCGAGCCGGCGCCGACCAAGCCGTCGAACGTCTCCAAAGTCGTGACCTTTGGCATTCTGTCGAAATTGGTGGTGGTTTTGGTGGGAAGACCGTCGTGTGTCTGGAGCTTTTGCCACTGATAATGTCCAAGAAGGCCGGCTAGGCGGTGCGTGCCGTGTTGGCCCGTGAAGAGGTCTTCAAGGCCTCAGGCCTGACCTCGGGCGGCACCATGACCATCTAGACCGGTTGCACAAAGGAAGGCAAGATTCCCGTCCCCGCGGGCACCTTCTACATCCAAGTTGGCTCCTTCGCGGGCTCTCCGGTGACCAACTGCTACCTTTGCAGCTTCGCGCGCTATGCGGTCGATAACCAGAAATGTGTCGGCTACAACGTGATCAGCAACCGGCTCAAGGTCGCTGCTTACCGCGCGCCGGGCTCTCCAATCTTGGCTTTCGGCGTTGAAAGCGCGATCGATATCCTGGCTAAGAGGATCGGCATGGAACCGCTGGAGTTACAGCGGACCAATGGCGCGGTTGAAGGCACGAAGACAATCATGGGCTTACCGCGTCCGAGCTTTGGATTCATCGAGACTGTCGAGGTGCTCGAGACCCATGATCACATGAAGGACAAACTGGGTCCGAACCAGGGTCGTGGTACCGCGTCTGGCTATTGGTTCAATGGCGGTGGCGAACCCAGTGCCACCTTGCATCTCAACGCCGACGGCACCGCTGTGGTCGCCCGCCGTCAGCTAGCGGGTTGCGATGGCTCTGATGGTGGCGAAAGCCCTTGGCATCGACTACTGCAAGGCCCGCGCAATCGTCGCCGATACCGCCAACGTCGGCTACACCCATGTGATCGGTGGTAGTTGCGTCATCCTTGCCACCAGCGCCGCCGAGATCAAGGCTGCGGGCTCGTGCATCGATGAGTTGCGCAAGCGGGCGGCTCTGGCATGGGGTGTCGATGGCCTGGTCTGGGAAGATGGCGTGGCAAAATCCGTTAGCACCAATTTTGGTTATTTTGAGCGGCTGTCGCTTACTGAATTGACGGCCAAGGCGGCGCAGACAGGCGGGCCGATTGCCGCCGCAGGCCAAGTCAACGCTGGCGGTGTCTCGCCTGTTCTCGCGACCCACATGGTTGATGTCGAGGTCGACCCAGAAACTGGGAAGGTTGCCATCCTGCGCTATGCCGCGTCCCAGGATGTCTGACGGGTGATCCATCCATCCTTCCTATGTCGAAGAGCAAATCCAAGATGGTTTGGTACAAGGCATTCGTTGGGCGTTGGACGGAGAGTACATATACGGCAAGAAAGGTGGGTTGCAGAACGCTGGGTTCCTTGACTATCACGTACCCGTCGCCTCCGACGTGCCGATGGTTGAGGCCGTCACGATCAAAAAGCCAAACCCGAACCACAAATACGTCGTCAAGAGCGTTGGTGAGGTGAACATCTGCCCGCCAATGGCCGTAATTGCCAACGCGATTGAGAATGCTACCGGGGTGCGGCTGCAAAGCCTGCGGATGGCACCGCCACGAGTGCTGGCCGCGATCGCCGCCGCCAGAATTGCCTGAGGCGGCTGAGTGATCTTGGGAGACATCATCAAACCCAAGGTCCACGTGATTCTTCAGCATAGCCTCAGTCGTCAGTACACCGACGGCCAGACCCAGTATGTGGTCGAGGCGAGCAGGGTGCGTTATATCCTCCGGGCGTTGGATGATCTCCATCCCGGCATTCGGGAACATCTCGAGGAAGAGACCGCTGTCTCGATCGACGGCATGATCTATGACGGCGCCTACCTTCAGGAAGTAAGCGAGGACACAGATGTGTTCTTCATCCCCAAACTTGACGCTGGGTTAGGTCAACTGCTGTGGCTCTAAAACGTCCAACTTTGTCCTAGGCCCCTTTAAAAGATATGTTATATCAATGAGTGCTATTATGGAGGTCTTCCCGTTGCCCTGAAACGAGTTGAGCGCGACTCTGTTCATGGGAAAGTGGCCAGGCCAGCCGGTTTTGCGTTCAACCGAGAGTGGCTCTCAAGAAGATCAACCATCTTGGTGCTTCGCGGACGGTCTAAAAATCGTACCTAGTCTCCCTTGGGTCGAGTCTGGAGTGAGCCAAACAAACAAAAACGGAATTTTACCGCCACCGTGTCGCTGTGATATCTCCGATAAGACCCTCTTTTTCGTAAATCGGAGTTAACCCATGTCGGCGACCTATTTGGGGTATTTTGTGGCCGCTTTGGTCATTGGCTGTGGAGCGCCGTTTCAGGCCGGTATTAACTCCAGCTTGGCGCAGGCTCTTGGTCATCCCTTACTCGCCGCTGCGTCCAACACGATTGTCGCCACCTTGGCGATTTTGTTGGCGATGGCGATTCTGCGGGTCCAGCCCCCTGGCCTTAAGGCGGTGGTGGCAGCGCCGTGGTGGATGTGGTGCGGTGGTTTGATCGGTGGGTTCGCAGTTTTTGGCGCGCTAAATTTCGCACCTCGAATGGGGGCGGCGGCCTATGTCTCGGTGACGATCATGGGGATCATGTCGGCATCCTTGCTGATCGACCATTTCGGGATCGCGGGTTTTCGCCAGCACGTGCTGACACTTCCGAAACTCGCGGGAGCCGGTTTGGTGGTCGCCGGCATGGCGATCATTCAATTTCAACGTTAGGAGCAAGGCGATGCCTTCCACGGGGGAGATCTCCGATCGAGTGGTTGCTGGCGAGACTCTCATCGCCGCAACGCCCGACGCCCCCGCGAGCGCCGTGATCGTTGGCTATAATTGGACGATGGTCGAATGGGCTGACGGCGTTGGGCTTGTCACGACACCGGAAAAAGGTGTCGATGGCGCTAGGACGACCCCGCAGTCTGGGCGCTATACCCGCCGTAGCTTGCGGGATCTGGCGCGCCTGGCACTATCGGGCAATCCCTATGAGCGGGCGATCGGTTGCGCGGCGGTAAACGCCGGTATCAACCGCCATGATCTGAAAGGGCCGAGCGGGAATGGATTGGAGCCGCTGGTGACCGTCAATGGCACGACGGTGGTGGTTGGTCGTTTCCCAAGCTTGGATGAACGGCTTCCCGGCGCGCTGGTGCTGGAGCGTAATCCCGGGCCGGGCGACCTGCCGGCTAGTGCGGCTGCCGAGGTTATTCCTGGCTGTGCCCGTCTTATCATCACTGCGACCACCTGGGTGAATGAGAGCCTAGCCGGTCTTCTGCGGTTAGTTGATGGTGCCCATGTCAGCTTGGTTGGTCCGGGCACGCCGCTTTCGCCGGTTCTTCATGGTCACGGAATCCATCGATTATCTGGCTTCGTCGTTACTGAACGGATTGCGATGCGCCAAGCCATTTCCGAAGGCGCCGGCGCCCGCCAGTTCCGTCATCTTGGTCGTGACGTGAACTTCGAGATTTAGCGTGGTCAAGCTATTCGACCTCGCAGGCGATCTACTCCTGGCCATTGTAGACCACTAAGGTTTGACCAACTTGCACGTTCACCCAGCAAGTGTCAGCTTGCTTAAAGCTCTTCGCCCCGATCTGAACGGTTTTCGCCTTGGAGATAAACTCGATCCACTCTCCCTTACCGGCGGTTACCGCCTTGTTCTCCGTTTTCCATATTTTTAGCTGGACCTGGGCCTTGGTGGAAAAAACGTCCCTAACCAGTATGCAATCCTTCTTTTACCTCTTGGCTTCGGCGATAAGCTTAGCGATGCAATTGTTAAACTGGGGTGCATCAGTGGTTTTTAGACACCCGGCTGGGTTTAAAGGAACGGCAACTGGAGGATATCGAGATGGACGGATTGTTGAAGAAGGATGTGATGTAGCCG
>JAPKDN010000417.1 GCA_028822575.1 Alphaproteobacteria bacterium
CATGCCGTACTCGACCCTCGCGCGGATTAGGCCACCGCCGGAATCCAGTCCTCGCGAATCGCTAGGACGTCTCTACATCCGTTGATCAAGCAATAATTATAACCAAGCGCGCCAAGCCGATTAAGAATCGCCGGTATTTCATCCGCCAGCACATGCGCGACCTCGCAAATGATCAAGCCGGGCCGGCAGTCATCGAGAAACTGGTCAAGAATGATCCGATCCAAACCCTCAGTATCAATCATCAGAAAGCCGGGGTTCTGAAGGCCATGGATCCGCAGCAGGGTAGCGGCGGTCATGCATTTCACCTCGACAATCCGAGTTGGCTCATTAAATTTAGCCCTCATCGCAAGGGTTTGTGGCGCCATCGAGGACCAGACGTCGAGCCGAAAGACCGTCAGCTCGGCGGTGCCGTCATGATCGGCGATCGCGGCATTGATCGGCTTTACGTTCGGCGCATCGCGGACGGTCTCCAGCAATCTCTTAAATACCCTAGGCTGCGGCTCCAACAGGAAGCACGTCCAGTCAGGCGCGGCGATAATCCATTTGTGGGACTGATCATCGGTGTCGCGCAGATCATTAGCCCCGACATGGATGAAACTACGTTCGCTGGCACTTGCCAGAACCGAGTTCACGCTATCCTGGATAAGTGGATTCTGACCCAATAGGGCGGCGTGGTTCGCGGCGGGTTCAGGTGGTAGGTCCAACCGCATGGCCGGCGCCTGGATCAATCCAAGCCGGTCCTGCAGCAGATGCAGCTCCATGTTGGACGCGTGAACCCCCAAGCTATACTTTTCGCCACGACAATAAGCCTCGAACCTTTTGTCGAAAGTGATAATCGTGCCGTGCTGCGCCAGGTACGCTGCGACCTCAAGCTTACGCTCGATCGGCTCGCGGTCCAGTCCCGTCGTGAGCGACCGGATGATCGCCTTCGTGGGAGATCCTTCAGGAACGCCCAACTCCACCGCGAGCCCCGAGCCATCACGATCCACCAACGCGCGCGCACGCTCTGTTAACATCGCCATCCCCCTACCAGAACTTCATTTCCGGGGCGCCCAAGCACCGGGCCACGGGTGCCGCCTCGATTCAGCCCCGCATCCGCGAACCCGTCGGATCATAGAGAGGCTTGACGCTCGCGATCGCTGGAACTCGCACCCCCGCCACGTCGATCTCATAGCGCGATCCAATGATCTCGGCCACCGTTTCACCTAGCTTGCAAGGTACATGGCCCAGACCGATGGCGGCGCCAAGATGATGGCCATAATTACCCGAGGTGAGCCGTCCAACCACTTTGCCGTCCCGGATGATCGGCTCATTGTGATAAAGGAGCGGTCCCGGATCGGTTAACTGGAATTGCACCATCCGGCTCGATAGGCCTTGCTGTTTTTTTGCCAACACCGCCTCGCGGCCGATAAAGTCACCGAATCGGCCGGCGAGCTTGTCCACCTTCATCGCAAAACCAAGGCCGGCCTCCAGAATGTGATCCTCGTCGGTAATGTCATGGCCGAAGTGGCGAAACGCCTTCTCGATCCGGCAGGAATCCAGCACATGCATGCCACAATAAGTCAGCCCCATGGCGGCCCCGCGCTCCGCGATCACGTCGAACACATGGGTGGCCATATCGGATGAAATATACAACTCCCAACCCAGCTCACCGACATAGCTGAGGCGATGCGCCCGGGCGAGGCCCAGGCCGATTTCGATTTTCTTGGCGGTGCCGAACGGAAACCCCCCATTCGAGAGGTCGGCCGGCGTCAATGGCGCCAACAATTCTCGAGACCGTGGCCCCATGATGGAAATCACCGCCTCAGCGCTCGTCACGTCCGTCACTACGCAATGGGCATCGTCGGGAATGTGGCGTTTCAGCCAGGATAGGTCCCGCACCGCCGATGCCGCAGCGGTCACCACCAGAAATTCAGTCTCTGAAAGCCGTGTCACCGTTAGGTCGGCCTCGATCCCACCGCGATGGTTAAGCCATTGGCCATAGACCAAGCGTCCCGACTCCACCGCCACGTCGGCGGCCATGATGCGTTGCAGTACTGCTTCGGCGTCGCGGCCCTCGACCCGGAATTTGGCGAAGGAGGACATATCGAAAAGTCCGACATTCTCGCGCACTGCCTTGTGCTCGGCGGCGGCGTGCGCGAACCAGTTCTGACGTTTCCAACTGTATTGGTACTCCGGCGTTTCGCCGTTCGCACGCACACTTTCAGGCAGGAACCAATTAGCCCGCTCCCAGCCAGCCGTCTCGCCAAAGCAGGCACCACGATCGGCGAGGCGGTCATGCAAGGGTGACCTCCGTACCCCGCGCGCCGTGGCGAACTGTCGGTAGGGGAAGTGGTCAGCATAAAGCAAGCCGAGGGCCTCGGTCGCGCGATGATAGAGATAGCTTTTGTTACTCTGAAACGGCTGCATCCGTCGGATGTCGACATCCCAAAGATCAAAGGGAGGCTCGCCCGCGTCCATCCATTCCGATAGCGCCTTGCCGGCCCCACCTGCCGACTGAATGCCGATCGAATTAAAACCACAGGCCATGTAAAAATTCTTTAACGCCGGCGCCTCGCCTAGGAGATATCGATCATCTGGGGTAAAGCTCTCGGGGCCATTGAAGAAGGTCTGGATGCCGACGGTCTCTAGGATCGGCATGCGCTTGGCGGCAGCCTCCAAGATCGGCGCGAAATGGTCGATATCCTCCGGCAGTTGGTCAAAGCAGAAATCCTCAGAAATGCCATTCATGCCCCAAGGCTTGGCCACCGGCTCGAATGCCCCAATCAGCAGCTTGCCAGCATCTTCCTTGTAATAGGTGCATTCGTCGGGGACCCGCAGCACCGGCAGATCCCGGGCCAGGCCTTCGATCGGCTCGGTGACGATATAGAAATGCTCATTAGCGTGCAGCGGCGTCGAAACGCCGGCCATGTCGCCAACGTCGCGCCCCCACATACCAGCACAGTTGACGACGTAGTCAGCCTCGATATCGCCGAATTCGGTGGCGACACCGGTTACCCGCCCATGCCTTTGATGCACGTCGGTGACCTTTACATTTTCGAGTACCGTGGCGCCGTTCATTCGCGCGCCCTTGGCCAGCGCCAGCGCGATATTACCCGGGTCGGCCTGTCCATCGCCAGGAATGAATACCCCACCAATGCCGTCAGAAAACTCTAGCATTGGGTACTTTTCCTTACACTCCGAAAGGCTCAACATAAAGGCCTCAAGCCCGAAGGTCCCGGCCATCGCCGCGCCGCGCGCCAGCTCCTCCATGCGGTCCCGGGTGAGCGCCAACGCCAACGACCCGAAACGGCGATAACCGGTCGCAACACCCGTCTCAGCCTCCAACCCGTCATAGAGCTCCGCCGAATAGGCGGCGAGCCGGGTCATGTTATAGGTTGCGCGCAACTGTCCAATCAGCCCGGCGGCGTGCCAGGTGGTGCCACTGGTAAGTTGCTTGCGCTCTAACAGCACGATATCCTTCCAGCCAAGTTTCGCCAGGTGATAGGCAACGGAACAGCCGATCACCCCGCCGCCGATGATCACCGCCCGTGCCTTGCTTGGAATTGCCGTCATGACCGTCTCCCAGTGCTGGATCATGCTATTTCGTCAACAGGACACGATCCAGGCCCCGGACTCAAGTCGGAGATCGTCAAACCGGGTCTGATTTGAGATATCAGGGTCAATTTAAAGGCGCGCTCGCACTTCATGCTATTTCAGACACCCATCATCCATGGGAAGAGTGCCGTCGATCGACGGCGATGGGCCCACGCCCGCTGGCAATGCCGCTTCAATAAAAGCAAGATCAAGCGGGGACGCTGAGGATAACGACGGGAGACACTTTAATGAGCGCCAAGCAGAGCCCAAAAACCATCCGCATTGGTTGCGGCGCCGGCCAATCCGATGACCGGGTGCCGCCGGCGGTCGATCTCGCGCGCGACGGAGACCTCGACTATCTTGTGTTCGAGTGTCTCGCCGAGCGCACCATCGGGCGCGAGACGCTGAGCAAGCTGCATGATCCAGACAAGGGTTATGC
>JAPKDN010000418.1 GCA_028822575.1 Alphaproteobacteria bacterium
CTCGGAGTTTTCCGCAATCGCCAACGCTGTGCCGGTGAGCGGGCGAGGCACACCCCGCGCGAACCAGCGATCCGTGGCACCCCAGTTTTTTACCCCCACATCAAGTCTGGGCGTGATATCCCAGCGTGACACCCCGAATCGCGCGCGTAGACCAGAGAAATGAGTGTGACGGATCACGTGAGCGAATGAAGGTTTTGCGGCCCATGCATGGTTGAGATTCCCCCATCGAGAATGAGAGTGGAGCCGCTTAGGTTGGGATTCGACGGATCTGTGAGGAAAACCGCCGCCCGCGCCACTTCCTCCGGCGTGACGAGTTTGCGGCAAGGGACGTCCTGCCGCGCCTGTTCGGCAAATCCGCCGTTCTGCGCGAACATCTTCCCGCTCAGTCCTGCCTCCACGTAGCCCGGAGCCACTTCATTGACGCGGATGCCTCGGGGGGCGAGTTCGAGAGACATCGACTTGACCAGGGAATGGAGCCCGGCCTTTGATGCGCAGTAGGCGGCGAGATTGGCCGTCGGATACTGTCCCACCCAGCTTCCGACAAAGAGGATATCCCCGCTTTCACCGGCCGCCAGAAGCCGGCGGCCAGCCTCCCTCGCCGTGATCCATGCGCCCGTTAGGTTAACGCCAATGGTCCGGGTCCAGTCCTCCACGCTTGTTTCGATACTATTACCATTGCCGTTATTGCAGTGCACACCAGCATTGACGACGACCAAAGATGGCGGGTGGCCGAACTCCTTTTCCATGGCATCGAACCACGCCTGCACCGACTCCTCGCTGCGGACATCCACTTGGAAATAATGCCCGAAAAAAATCTCCTGGGCGGTTGCCGCAAGATCGCAGACGGCGACCGCATGGCCTTTGGCGGCAAAGGCCTCGCCAATGGCGCGGCCAATGTCTCCCAGTCCTCCGGTGATGGCCACGAGTGGTTTCATGTCGCCAACTCCTTCCCGCAGGATTCGCAAAGCAGATCAAACAAGCGAAACGCCTCGCGCTCCGTTTCTGGATCAAGAGTGAATCCTACCGGACCGCGCACGATGCGGTTTGGAAAGACACCCTGCCGGTGCAGCAGCGCCTTTTCCACGCTCAGAAAGCCGTCGAGTCCCTGTTGCAAAAAAATCAACGGCGCGATGATCCCTTGCAGTTCGGTCGCGCGCTGGAAGTCCCCGGCCTCCAAGGCATCCCACTCGGCACGAATGGCCCAGACAATTTCGGTCCCCGGCATGGTGCCGTAAATACCGCGACGATACGAGTCGAGCAAGGCAATACCGCCACTGCCCTCGAACACTCTCAAGCCGGCGCCACCCTCGTCCCGCAGCCGACTAAGGTTAGGCCCGAGCGGCTGGGCTTCGGGTTTGAAGAGGACGCGGTCCCCAAAACGCTGATACAATTCCGCCTGTGCCTCGACCGGTAAGGGTTCGCCAACATAACCGCTGGCATCCTGCACGATCACCGGCAAGTGAGTGGCCGCGATGATGGCCTCGTAGTAGCGGATTTTCTCCGAAAGCAAAGCGCGGGAAGCGGCAGGCGGGATCGCCATCAACGCATCCACGCCTGCAGCGGTGGCGGTGCGGACATGCCGAACGGCCTGCACCGTGCTCTCATCCCCGACACTCATGACCACCGGACCGCGGCCGGCGTTGAACTTGACAAGCCGCTGCGCAAGTTCGTCGCGCTCGGCATCGGTGAGCCGAAGAACCTCGGTCACCATGGCCGCAACGACGCCATGGGCGCCATTCGCGTAAGCCCAGTCGATTTCTCGGGAGAGCGTATCCCAGTCGATCGATTCATCGGCGTGGAAGGGTAATTGCAGGACCGGCAAGACGCCGGCGAGTGATTGTTTTGTTTCCATGATTGTTTTTACCAGTCTCCCACCGCGCCGTCGGAGTAGAACACGCGTTGGAGTTTTTCCTGTTGGAAAGGATGTTTGGCGATTTCTTTTTCGTCGAGTTCGACACCGAGCCCAGGCAACGTGTTAGGTCGCACAGTGCGGGTTTTCGGATCGACCTGGAACCCCTCCTGCACGACATCCTCGCGCCACGGAACGTCGCTGTGAACGCTCTCGCAAATGACATAAGAAGGTGTGGCGAAGCCAAACTCGATGGAAGCGGCGGTGCTCACGGGACCCTGTGGGTTGTGCGGTGCAAGCGCGACCCGGTAGGCCTCCGCCATGGCGGCGATACGGCGCGCCTCGGAAAGCCCGCCGCAGTGGGTGATGTCCGGCTGGAGCACCGAACAGGCGTGTTTCTCCAATACCTCGCGAAAGGCATGTTGGGTGACGAGCCGCTCCCCGGTGGCGATGGGCGTTTTCACCGCATCCTGGATACGGGCGATGTCGTCGATCGATTCCGGCCAGCAGGGCTCCTCGAAAAAGTAGAGGTCATACGGCTCGAGCGCTTTTGCGAATTGCATACCCATGCGGGGTGAAGGGCGGGCATGGCAGTCGACCATAATGTCGATGTCCGGCCCGACCGCATCACGCATCGCCTCGACACATTCTGCCGCGTAACGGATCGGACGTGCGCCCTCGAGCGGCATGGTCGGCGGCACGGCCATCGATTTAAAGGCGGTAAAACCATCCTCCACCGCTTCCTGGGCCAACTCCCCGAAGCGTTTCGCATCGGAACAATCGGTTTCGTAGAAATCCTCCATGCGGCCTCCGCCGAGATGGCAATAAAGCCGGATGTGGTCGCGGACCGGTCCGCCCCAGAGCTGGTGCACCGGCACCCCGTGGACTTTCCCGAGGATGTCCCAGAGCGCCAAGTCGATGCCGCTGATGGCCGTGCCGCGGACGATGCCGTTGCCATGCCAGAAATGCTGACGAAACATCATCTGCCAGAGGTGCTCAATACGACGCGGGTCCTCGCCGATTAGAAGCTCGGCGATATCCTCCACCGCCCCGACCACCGCGCGGGTATGCCATTCGAGGGTGGCTTCACCCCAGCCATGGAGTCCGGGCTGGTCGGTGACCACCTTCACAAACACCCAGTTGCGCATTCGCGCATGGCAGACGTGGGTTTCAATACGTTCGATCTTCATTGGCGTTATGATTGAGCATTGCCTAACGATAGCGAAGTTTCCGGGAGACGAGAATGAAATCAGGCCCAATATATTATGCGCAAATCCGACTTTCCCGAGAGTCCCATGCGGGCCAAGGCATGGAAAACACCTTTCAAGATTCCACAAATCCGCGAACCTGACGAACGCGACGATAGCTGACGGGTGGGAGCCCAAAGCGGCGCTTGAAGCTGCGCGAAAAATGAAACGGGCAGTTAAAGCCGCAGCGCTCGGCGACTTCCTCGACGGTCGCATCCGGAGAGGCCAGCAGCCGGGAAGCCCGTTGAAGCCGTGCCTCAATCAGCCAGGTTTTCGGTGGCATTCCGGTGTGCGCCTTGAACAAGCGACTGAAATAATCCGCATTGAGTCCGCAGGCGGCGGACCACGCGACGATGGAGACATCCTCGCCGAGGCGCTGCTGGATCCATTCTTGCGCGGCGAGCACGTGGCGGACGGTCTTCGGATTTCCCTCCGCCGTACCGGGATCGGGCCGAAGGGCTTCCTGCAGTTCCGCCAGCCAGCGGAAGATGGCGGCTGTGACATGCAGATTGCGCCAGCAGCTTTCGGTTTCCAGCGCTTCGAGCACGGCGGTGAACTGTTGCACGTAGGCGCTCCTGTCCTGCAGCCGGTAACGACGCTCGTAGGCGTGGCGGAGCAACACATTCGCGGCACCGTCACGGCTCAACGAGAGGCAGGCCGACAGGCTGGTCTGTGGCCGGGACGAGTCCTGGGTACACGAGAACACGTCGCCCCCGCGCAATACGACCAGTTCGCCCGGCCGTAGCGGCACACGCACGCCATTGACCACGTAGGTACAACAGCCGTCCTCAAGATAGAAGAAGCACACGAGATCCGACGCGAGGCGCGACGGTTCGACGGACCAGTCCGGATCCTCGCCCCAACGACCGAACCACTTCACCTGCAGTCCGATGGAGGTCTCGAACTGCGGCTTCCAGTC
>JAPKDN010000419.1 GCA_028822575.1 Alphaproteobacteria bacterium
CATTGGCGCAGTGTTTCGCCGCCGCGATCGACAGACGCCATCCGCTTTCGACCTCGTCCGTCTTGGCAGCCCGATCGACCAGATCGAGATAGTCACGCCCGTAATCCAAATCCTGAAAATCGACGACCTTTCTCAGCCCGGCCAGGGTCATCTCCTGGACCGGCTGCGGCAGGTCATCGATCCGCCCCAGCAACGCGTCCCATTGCGCCAGAAGATGCCTGGGGCCGGCAACATCAGACGAGGGCTTTGCCTTGGCCGTCCTGGGTTCCACCACCGAGAGATGCCCCTCCGGCGCGCTATCCTCGGCAAGTCGGTGACAGACGTCGAACGCGGCTAGACTGAATTCGATGCCTCGTCCGCCGGCGCGGATCACGTCCTCGAAACTATCCTTGGTAAACGGCAAGGCCCCGGAGCCGGAAAGTGCGCCGAACAGGCTGGCGGAGATCATCGTTCCGGCATCCATCGCCGGGCGCTCCATATCGAAGGCGACCAGCCGTTTGGCGGCCTCGCTCACGCCGCTCAACACATCGGTGGCGCTGCGGCTGCCATCACCCGGCACGATCTTCTCCGAGACCGCCAAGATACGATGCGAGGAGGCGATCAGCGTGGTCCGATCCGGCGTGACGAAACCACGCAGCACCGCGCGCCCAGCTTCCATCAGTTCGGCCGCGATGACGATATCCACATCCCCCGCCGCCGCGCTGAGCGAGAACACCGGGTCGCGGCCCGTATCGGGCGTCATCTCGATATAATAGATTGTCGCCCCGGTACGCTGCGCCACGCCGGCGACCGAAGTCGATTGCGCGCGATAGCCGTTACGTTCGGCAAGCTCGGTGATCCAGTCGGTCAAGACGCCGCCGCCCTGCCCGCCAACCGCCATGATCGCAAGCTTTAGGATAGAGGTGGTCACGTCCCTTCCACCCTGCTCCACACCGGGCAGACAGGTTATGCCCGTCTCCAAGCTCATTCGAACACCAGCCGTCCGGCTTCACGCCAAGCCTGAAGCCAACCGATCACCCGCGCCCGTACCCGCGCGATGAAACGTTCAAATCCACCGGGGTTGTGGATCTGATCCGCTCGATAGAAAGAGGGGCACAGTTTCGCCGCCACCGCCACCTCACCGCAATTACCGCAACCGACACAACTTTGATCAATATGGGCGACGGGGTCATCCCGCAGCGGATCATCAAGCTTCTTGACCGACAACGACGGACATCCCGACAGCCGCATGCAGGCGTGGTCGCCCGTGCAGATATCCTCATCCACGCCAAAACGCGGCTTGACCACCCGCTCGCCGCCATTGATCGCCTTGGCCAACAGCGGTCTCTCGCGGCGCTGCCGGTTCAGCATGCATTCCGAGGACGCGACGATCACCTTGGGACCTTTTTCCTCCGTCGTCAGTGCCTCTTTCAACGTCGCGGCCATCCTGGTGACGTCATAGGTCCGGTCGATCTGGCGGACCCAATTCACACCGACACCCTTAATCGCCTCCGTAATCGGATGCTTGGTCGACTTGGACACATTGTCGGCGCGAGAGGACAGCAGATCCTGGCCTCCAGTCGCGGCGGAATAGTGATTGTCGACAACAATGATCACGCCGTCATTCTGATTATAAACCGCATTGCCAATAGAAGACGTCAGCCCATTGTGCCAGAATCCGCCATCGCCGAGGAAGGAGATGGAACGGCGCGTAGCATCGGGCGTGTTAAAGGCCGAGGCCGAGGCAGGTCCCAGGCCATAACCCATCGTCGTCGCCCCCAACTCGAACGGTGGCATGATCGAGAACAAATGACAGCCAATGTCGGAGGCGATGTGGTGCTCGCCCAATTCATCCTGCACCAACTTCGTGGCCGCGAAGATCGGTCGTTCTGGACAGCCGGTGCAGAAGCCGGGCGGGCGCAACGGCACGGTCTTGGCGAGCTTTGATCTCAAGGGCGGCGTGGTCGCCACATTCGGCGCCCGACCCTGGTCGGCCAGCATATGCCCCGCGAAATCGGCGATGAACGACCGGCACCCTTCCAGCATGATCGCACCGGTAAGCTCCCCCGCCAGCGGCAACGGGCCCTTACCGGTGAGGGTCACCCTCGCCCCGGCCTTGTAAAGGATCGCGCCGATAGCCTGCTCCAGATAGTTCGGCTGGCCCTCCTCGACCATCAGAACCGCGTCCTTATCGGCGCAGAAATCCAGGATCTCGCTGTCGATAAGCGGATAGGTCACGTTCATGACGTAGAGCGGCACCTGGGTATCGCCATGAATGTCCGCGAGGCCCAACCGCTGTAGCGCCCGGATCACGGCGTTGTACATGCCACCTTGCAAAATGATGCCGACCTTGGCGTCTTCCGGTCCGAAGAACTCGTTCAGCTTGTTGTCACGCACGAAGGCCTGGGCCGCCGGCATCCGCAGGGTAACCTTTTCCATCTCATGGACATAGGAGGCGGGCGGCAGCACGATCCGGCCGGTATCGCGGCGCGGGTTGGCCAGCGCGTCGGCGACGTTCATCTCCGGTTTGACGTTATCGCTCGCTATAAAGCTACCATGGACGTGGCAACAGCGGATGCGAACCTGCAACATCACCGGTGTGTTGGAGGCTTCGGAAAGCTCGAAACCCGCCCTCACCGATTTCACGATAGAGGGCAGATTGGGACGTGGGTCCAGGACCCAGACCTGGCTTTTCATGGCGAAGGCGTGGCTGCGCTCCTGCATGATCGACGAGCCCTCGCCGTAATCTTCGCCAATGATGATCAATGCACCACCCGTCACCCCACCGGACGCCAAGTTGGCCAGGGCATCGGAGGCGACATTGACGCCTACCGTCGATTTGAACGTCGCGGCACCCCGGATCGGGTAATGGACAGAGGCCGCCAGCATCGCCGTCGCGGTCGCCTCGGAGGCGCTCGCCTCGAAATGCACACCAAGCTCCGAGAGGATCGGCTGGGCGTCGGCCAAGACATCCATGAGATGGCTGATCGGCGCCCCCTGATAGCCGCCGACATAGCCAACTCCACATTCGAGCAAGGCCTTGGTGATCGCGAGAATACCCTCGCCGCGAAAGACCTCGCCCTCGCCGATCGTGAGTTTCTCGATTTCCGCCGCGAAGGATCGCTCCGCCATGGCCTGTTCTCCCGCGTGTCACTTGGGTTCGAGCTGTTCGGTATAGACTTTCATATTAGCCGCATTGACGAAAGGTGGGCGCTAAGGTTTTACCGCATCCCCGTCGAAAGACGGGGCCCACGCCCAAGCCGTGTGACGGGGACCGTTGGCAGATCAGAATTATAGGCCTCTCGGAATGATTTTTTTTCGCCGCTCGCTATCGCTTCAGGCTTGGATCCCGTCTTTCGACGGGGATGCGATCATTGAATAGCGAAAACACGGCTTGACAGAGACGCTCTCCCATCACTCAGTGAAATGCGCTCCGTCCATGATCTTCGGCGTTGTCGGAATCAGCGGCTCGAAGCCCATGCGGTCGAGAACATCACCCTTCACGTCCACGCCCGGCGCGACCTCGGCCAGCACCAGCCCTTCCGAGGTTAAACGAAAGACCGCGCGTTCGGTGACGTAAACCACCTCTTGGCCCGACTTCACCGCCTGAGGCCCACTAAAGGTAATCTGGTCCACGCTGGGGACCAGTTTTCGAACCTCTCCGGGTTGATCCACCGTAAGCATTCCACCGCCCAGGGACAGCTTCACGCCCTTGGCCGCGAAGGTTCCACAGAACACCACTTTGCGAGCATTTTGGGCGATGTCGATAAAGCCGCCTGCCCAACCGTGACGCCACCAAGCTTGGATACATTCACGCTACCCTCGGCATCCAATTCCCCCATGCCAAGGAAGGCGATATCAAGGCCACCGCCAGAATAGAAATCAAATTGCGACGGCGCGTCGATCATCGCCGTGGCGTGACGGGCATAACCAAAGCTGGTGCCATCCAACAAAGTCCCGCCATAGGTGCCATGCTCAATGGTTTGGAAATACCGATCGCTCTCCCCTCGCGACGCCACGGTCTTGGCCACCGCG
>JAPKDN010000420.1 GCA_028822575.1 Alphaproteobacteria bacterium
ACGGAGTCATCGTGGAACGCAGCCGCCCAGATCTGCCGGCGGTGATCGAGCGCGCCGATTTGTCGATCTCGCAAGCCGGGTACAACACGATCGCGGAGCTTATGGCGGCCGGAACGCCGTCCGTGGTCATTCCATTCGAAGGCGGAATTGAGACCGAACAGCGTCTGCGCGCGGATCTGCTCGCCGAGCGTGGCCATCTTCAAGTAGTGCCCGAGACCGACCTTTCCGCCAAATCGCTGGACAGCGCGATGCGGGCGGCGCTGGCCGCCGGCCACCGGCCGATGAGCAATGTCGGGCTTGACGGGGCGGAACGCACCGCCGCACTGCTGCGTGATCTTTTGAAACCGACCCAAGGTGGGCGGAATGACCGCCCTTGATCACCTCCGCCGTGAATTGGACACGTGGGAAGAGCGGGATCTCCAGGCCAGGCTTTGGTGGCGCGACGACGACCTTGGGGACCCCACGGCCAAATTGGACCCACTGCTCCAATGCGCCGGACATCTGGAAATCGAACCCGTGCTCGCCGTGGTGCCGCGATGGGCGTCAGACGCACTGCCCCGGCGCCTCGCGGACCAGAAGGTGTGTATCGCCATGCATGGTTGGGCGCATATCGACCATCAAGCCGGCCGTGGTAAGAAGGCGGAGTTTGGCGACGCTAGACCCATCGCTGACCTTGTGAAGGACGCGAGGGCCGGTCAGGAACGGCTCGCCGATCTATTCGGGAGTGAGCCTATCGATTGTTTCGTTCCACCCTGGAATCGAACAGTCCCGGATTTGGCGAAATTGCTACCAAGCCTTGGATTTCAAGGAATCTCGACATTTGGGACTCATCAAAATACCGTCCAGGGGTGCGGGGTTCGTTGGGTCAATACTCATGTCGACGTTATCGATTGGCGCGGAAACCGCCGTTTTGTCGGCCCAGACCCTATGGCCGAGGCTATCACCAAGGAACTGGTGTCCCGGCGACGCGAGGTGGGTCCGACCGGCGAACCTATCGGGCTTCTCACCCATCATCTTGAGATGACAAAAAATGATTGGACGGATTTCGAGGCGATTTGCGCGATGCTAGTGACACACCCCTCGACCAAGGTGCTAGGTTCGCGTGATATTTTTGCGAGGCACGCGTTCGATGAGTAACCACCGCTACCTCACGAAGACCGTGACGGGCGATTATATCCGAAGCGGTATTGGCGTGGTCGTGTGCGGTGCCCTTTTGGTAGCGACGCAAAGTTTCACGATTTTCCACTATCTAATCGTTGCCGGCCTGCTCCTTTTTGGTGGATTCGCGTTTCGCACCTGGCAGCGACACCAGACCGAATACGAATTGAGTGACGATGGCATTTGGGCCAATGGACCCTTTGGAAAAGCCTTGCGGTGGCGCGAAATCTCAGACATTCGACTTAAATATTTCTCTACCCGTAAAGATCGCAAGGAAGGATGGTTCCAGCTCACGGTAAAAAGTAGTGCTGGAAAGATCTCCGTCGACTCGGATTTAGAGGGGTTTGACTCTATTCTTGGGGCCTGCGTTCCAATAGTTCGTATCAACCGGCTTGAACTTTCGGAGTCTACGGCGGAGAATTTTGCCGCCGCTGGGTTTCCGGTCCAAGCGGACACGGCGGGGGGGGCGAAGAGTAAAAGTGAACCGGAGGAAGAATGATCGACGGAGCGCCGCCGCTTCTTAGAATTAGAGATCTTGAAGTTGGCTTTGATCTGCCCGAAGGACGGCTGGTCGCGGTAAACCGCGTCTCGTTCCAGGTCCACGCCGGAACGACCGTCGCGCTGGTTGGAGAATCCGGGTCGGGAAAGACTGTGGTCAGCCAGGCGATCATGGGTCTGCTTCCTCGAACCGCGAGCATCACCGGCGGCTCAATCCTGTTCGCAGACCCCGACGCGCCGGGAACCGCGACAGATATCGCGCGCCTGGACCCCAACAGCAAACGGATGCGGGATATTCGCGGTGGGCGCATCTCGATTATTTTCCAGGAACCGATGACCTCGCTATCCGCGTTGCACACGGTCGGCAATCAGATACAGGAAGCACTCGAGCTGCATCGCGATGTCAGTGGCCGCAAGGCGGTTGAACTGACCCAAGACATGTTGCGCATGGTCGGGTTTCCAGATCCAGTCAAGGGTCTGAGAACCTACCCGTTCGAGCTATCCGGAGGTCTACGGCAACGCTCGATGATCGCCATGGCGTTGATCTGCCGGCCCGCGCTTTTGGTCGCGGATGAGCCGACCACGGCCCTGGATGTCACGATCCAAGCACAGATTCTGAAAATGGTGCGGGATCTGCAGGGCGAATTGGGCATGGCGATGCTGATGATCACTCATGATCTCGGCGTGGTGGCCAACGTCGCCGACGAGGTCGTGGTGATGTATCGCGGCGAGATCATGGAAAGCGGCGGCATCGAGGATATTTACCGGCGCCCAGAGCATCCCTATCTGAAGTCACTGATGGCGGCGGTACCACGGTTTGATATGGCCCGCGACGAGCGGTTGGTTCCAATTCGTGAAATCGAATCGCATACCGGCCATCTGCTGAGGCCCGACCCCGAGGCGCGCAAGGCCGAGGAAGGTCTGCATGATACGCCGATCCTAACCGTCAAGGGCCTCACCAAGTCTTTCACGATTCGGAAAAGCGGCTGGTTTTCCTCGGACAATTCCCGGGTCCATGCGCTCGATGATGTCAGTTTCGTGGTGCGCCGCGGCGAGTGCCTTGGTCTTGTCGGCGAGAGTGGCTGTGGGAAAACGACCCTGAGCAAGATCATCATGCGAGCGTTGTCTCCCGATGTTGGCACGATCCGCTATGTCGACCATGACGGTGACACCGATGTCCTGGCCCTGGACGAGACCGAGCTGATTGAGTTTCGCAAGAAAATGCAGTTCGTCTTCCAGGATCCCTTCAGTTCGCTAAATCCCAGGATGACGGTCTTTGATCTGGTTAGCGAACCGCTGTTGATCCACAAGATTGGCGACGACTCCTATCGCCGCGAGATGGTTGGCGAGCTAATACGGCTGGTCGGTCTGGATGTGCGGCATCTTAATCGCTATCCGCACAGTTTTTCGGGTGGGCAACGCCAAAGGATCGGGATCGCGCGAGCCCTGGCGCTCCGGCCCAGCATGCTGATTTGCGACGAACCTGTCTCGGCCTTGGATGTCTCTATTCAAGCTCAGGTGCTGAACTTGCTGCGGGACCTGAAGCAGGAACTAAATCTGACCTATATTTTCATCTCCCATAACCTCGCGGTCATTGATTATGTCGCCGACCGGATCGCGGTGATGTGCGCCGGCCGGCTGGTCGAGGTCGCGCCGCGCGAAGAACTTTTTCGTAATCCCGTGCATCCCTATACCCAGGCCTTACTGGCGGCAGTGCCAGATCCCAACTTGGACCATCCACTGGATTTCAACGCGATCATGGACGGCAGATGTTCACTACCCGGCGAATGGGAGGCTCCCTTCACCGTTAACACCACATCCAGGCCAACCCTGATTGACCTTGGTGGCGAGCATTTCGTTCGTGCCTCCGAGGCCGCCCTTCGTATAAAGTTCGCGTCATGATCCGGTTTTGGCGTTTCAACGCGCCGACCCTTTTGATGGCCGCGCTCATCTCCGTCGCGCCGGGCTTGGCCTCAGCTTATGTGGGGCCACCGGTGCTGGCGGATCGGGTCGAGTCGGGAGAACTACCCGCTGTCGACCAGAGATTGCCCGCCACGCCACGGGTCGTGGATTTTGCCAAGCGAGGCCTGGAGATAGGGAAGCACGGCGGTACCCTCCGCATGCTCATGGCCCGTGCGAAGGACGCGCGGCAGATGACGGTCTATGGCTATGCGCGGTTGGTCATCTATTCCCCCGATGGTTTCGAGTTGGTTCCCGATATACTTGAGTCCTTCGAGGTCGAGGAAAATCGAATTTTCACCTTTCGTCTTCGCGCCGACCATAAATGGTCCAACGGGCAGCCGTTCACGGTCGAGGATTTTCGCT
>JAPKDN010000421.1 GCA_028822575.1 Alphaproteobacteria bacterium
GCCCCACGGCCATCGCGCCGGAGACAACGGTATGGCTCCAGCCGAACGCGTCGACCAGATGCGCGAAGAACAGCGTAAACGAGAAATACGTTCCATAGGCGCTCACCCCCACTACCAAACAAGCACCGACTATGATCCAACCATAATGCATCTCGTGTCCTGGTGTGGTGAACGGTCGCGGGGTCGCAGAGGCGTCCGCTAGAAACGGGCGGAAGTCGCCACTGTATCGGAAAACGCCGCCGGTGGATCGTAACGAGATGATGAATAAGCCTCACCCCAGCTTTGGCATCGATCTCTTGAGCTCCGCGAAACCTTCCGCACAACGGTTAAGCCATTGCATTCCCGATGGATGACGCCGCACTACATTTTTGCGTTGCGCTGATAGCGCGGCCTGCCACACCTTCACCCTCGACGGATTGAGGCTTCTCGTAGGGACCTCGCTTGATATCGGGAGGAACCCTAATGGATTTCGGCACTTTTTTGCTGCTCCAGTCACCATCAGCCCGCAGTCACGCGGAGATTTTCGGACGCGGAGTCAACATCGCCCAAGCCGCCGACCAGCTTGGTTTCGAGAGCATCTGGTGCGCCGAGCATCACTTTTCGACCTATGGCTATCTCTCGCGCCCGCTGATGTTCGCCACCCATCTGGCCAGCAAGACCGAGCGGATCCGTGTCGGCTCCGCCGTGGTCGTGTTGCCGCTGCATCACCCGTTGATCGTCGCCGAGGAAATCGCCACCGCCGATCTGCTAAGCGGTGGGCGCCTGGATGTCGGTCTCGGCCGCGGCTATCAGACCTATGAGTTCGAACGGCTGGGTTTCACCCTGGGTGAAAGCCGGGGGCGCTTCGACGAGGCCGTCGACGTCCTGTTGGAAGCCTTCAAGGGCGAGCCTTTCAGCTATCACGGCAAACACTACGATTTCGAGGAAACCACAGTCTTTCCGATCCCCATCCAAAAGCCGCGCCCGCCGATTTGGGTGGTCGGACAAAGCCAGGAATCGATCGTTGCCATCGCCAAGCGTGGCTTCAACCTAGTCTCCGGCGGCTTCGGCGTCTCGCTGGACCAATTGCGCGCATTCCGCCAGGGCTTCGACGAGATGATCACCGATCCGGTGATGAAATCCCAAATCCGGGTGAGCACACAGCGACCAGTTTATGTCACCCAGGATGAGTCCGAACTGCCGGCGATTGTGGAACACGCACGATGGAACATGCGGGTTACCCTTAGCCTACGGCAGGGCTTGGAGCGAGTCGAGAAAGGTCATGCGATGGCAATTCCCAGGGAGAAGGAGCCGACAGACCAGGAACTGCTGGACCGTTACTTCGTCATGGGTACGCCCAAGACCTGTATCGCCCGGTTAAAAGAGCTGCAGGACGCAATGGGCATCGACCATTTCAACGCCAATTTCTGGTTCGGCGACCTGGAGGAGGACAAAGTCCTAAAATCCATGGAGCTGTTCGCCAAGGAAGTCATTCCTGCGTTTAAGTAGGGGGCGGCGTGAGGCGCTCGATCCTCTCTTTCGAGGTGTATCCCCATCGAACGACGGGTTCTAAGCCTGAAGCTCAGGCGTGTGACGGATGACTGGGCGCCTCGGGCAATCGGAAAAGCACGCCAAGAGCCGTCAAGCTAAAGGGACATCGCAATAGCCCCGTCGTTCGAAGGGATGCGTAAAAATTAGAGACATGCACTCAAGGAGGGCAAGACAATGAAGATCGGCTTTATCGGCCTCGGCACCATGGGCGCGCATTTCGCGACCAACCTGCAAAAGGCCGGCTTCGACCTTATCGTTCACGACATGAGCCGGCAGATCGCCCAAGCGCATCTCGCCGCCGGGGCCACATGGGCCGACACCCCCAAGGCCTTGGCCGAGGAAAGTGACGTCATCATGACCTCGTTGCCGGGCCCGCCAGAGATCGAGGCGGTGGCGCTGGACGGCGCCGAGGGCCTGATCGCCGGGGTCAAGCCGGGCGCGGTGTTCTTTGATCTGTCGACCAATTCCCCGACGCTGATCCGGCGCATCCACGCGGTGTTCGCCGAGAAGGGAGCGCATGTCCTGGACGCCCCAGTCAGCGGCGGTCCCAAGGGTGCCAAATCTGGCAAGCTCGCAATCTGGGTTGGCGGTGACGAGGCAATTTTCAACACCAACCGCGCCTGTCTCGACGCCATGGGGGATCAGGTAAAATATATCGGTGCAATCGGTGCCGGCGCAGTCTCCAAGCTGGTGCATAACAGTGCTGGTTACGCTATCCAGGCGGCCATCGCCGAGGTCTTCACCGCCGGGGTCAAGGCCGGGGTCGAGCCATTGGCACTCTGGGACGCAATCCGCCAGGGCGCCCGAGGCCGAGTCCGCACCTTCGACAGCCTGGCCGATCACTTCCTGATCAACCACTACGACCCGCCGAACTTCGCCCTCAAGCTTGCCCACAAGGACATCTCGCTCGCCTGCGAGCTGGGCCGCGACGTCGAAGTGCCGATGCGGATGATCAACATGGCCCAACAGGAGATGCGCGAAGCCCTGAACCGAGGCTGGGGTCACCGGGACAGCCGATCCTTCCTGCTGCTCCAGCAAGAGCGCGCCGGCCTCGAAATCGAGGAAAGCCGCGAGGACGTGGCGGCGGTGATCGCAGAAAATTAGGGTTAGGGTTAAGGTGAGGAGCAAAATGTGACCTCGATATCCCACGTCATCGTTGCACTATTTACCATGAAGTATGGCCAATTCATTCGATCATCCCCCCATATCAAAGAAACATCACTCACACCATCATTACTGTCTGGTGAGCCAAAAATAGAGGACGTCTAACCTCATGAAGACGATTATCAGTCAGGTTGCCGCCGATTTTTCGAAGGAGCTTGGGAAAGATCGAATATCAAACAAGCAAATTATTTCGCGCTTAGTCATTAGTGCTGATTACATGAAATAGATAAAAACAATATTTATAAGGTGGCTCCTCGACGTTTCAAGTGGATTCGAGCGTCGATTGAACGGCGGCTTTGGTGGTTCCATCCGGGTCTGGTTTCAGGATGGGGGTCGCAAATATGGAAGAGCGGGAGGTATTTTCGCGGGAGCTTGGCTTGAGCGGGGCCTGGGAGTTTTGTGAGCCCGGGTTGGACATCGAGAAGCGGCCTCATGAGTTGCGCTCGGAGGTGGTCGCGGAGCGAGGAGCGTTGTTCCCCTGCCCGGCGTGCGGTCGGGCTTGCAAGGCGCACGACTTCGCGCGCTTCAGCTGGCAGCACCTGAACTTCTTCTAGCGTCATTGCTTTATTGAGTCCCGCGTCCACCAGGTCGATTGCCCGGAGTGCGGGGTTAAGCGGCCTGTGGTTGCGCCCGGGCTGGATGAGACCACCGGCAAGCGTGGTCTCATCCCTGTCATCATTTTAATCAAAATGGATCGCGGGAACGAGCTGGCCATCTTCATTGGGCCAGGCAAGGGCACGGCCTGTGTAGCCGCGTTTCGTGAGTTGCTGTTCGACCCTGGCGGCAAGCCAGCCAGGGTCGCCGAGGTTGTCCGCGATTTGTCGCCAGTGTTCCTGGTAGCGCTGGCCAAAAACTTCGAGAACGCCGCGATCACCATTGGCTGGTTCCATGTCGTCCAGCTGTTCACTACCGCCGTCGACCAAGCGCGCTAGGCCAGTGGACGCGACCTTTCTGAAGACCAGCACTCGGCCCTCGCCAAGCTCGATAGCGTTGGCGATGCTACTGCCACCGCCTGTCACACCAAGGAAATGCGGCGCTGGACCCGCCAGGCCAACAGCGCGCAAGCGGCACTCTGGAGAAGCACCCGTTTCGTCAATCATATCGCTCAAGGCCAAGGTCCCCGGTCACTTCGCAAACACGTTCGAAAGACGTTGTGCACCTCCACTTTACATGCCGATCGCATTCTTAAGCGGTAGCGGTCTTCCCAGTCCAACGCGCGTCTCAGAGGCTTGAATAGGATCTTTGTAACCGCCCGC
>JAPKDN010000422.1 GCA_028822575.1 Alphaproteobacteria bacterium
CCGAAATTCTCGAAAAACCCGACCGTATGTTGTGAAGTATCCATCCCAATGGGGCTGGTGGCGGGGATTTCGGCGATCCGTCCGAGGCGCCAGGCGAGAAGCCGGGCCCCATGGTGATGTCCATGACATTCCAACCGCACCATTCCCCAGGCGAGTCGCGCGACCGCCCCGTCTTCATTTTAGACAAGCTACCGGACGGGATTACACGCTCCGCGATGGTGAGCATGAAATTATTGGCTGCTTCATGGTCTAGAAAACTCTCGAACAGGGGCTATTCGTCATCATGGAAGAATTTCGGCAAGTTGCTTTGAAATATCTCGATGCATTGCTTGCGGTGCGATGCTTCATAAGGAGATATCTTCGAGCCGTTCATGGCCCAGGCTCCACCCAGTCGCGGCATCGCAGGATATCAAGTCTCCGTTGGCGAGGGCAGCCCTCTTTGAGAGCGTTTACGCCTTGTGTTAGCGTTCCAGACGAGTTGAATAACGGATCACGTCCTCTATGGAATGGTACCCAAAACGTCGGTTTGGCGATCTTGCGGATGACATGGCCGGTCAACTCCCCGATGCCGAGGCACTGGTATTCGGCGATCTGCGCCTGACATTTTCCGAATTGACCGTGCGCATAGACGACGCCGGCAAGCGGATGATCGCGGCGGGGGTGGCGCCGGGGGAGCATGTGGCATTATGGCTGAATAATCAGCCGGAATGGATCTATATCGCCTTCGCCGCACAGAAGATCGGCGCGGTGCTGGTACCGTTGAATACCCGGTTCCGGACCCGCGATATCGCCTATGTCCTGGGGCAATCTGACAGCGCTTTCCTAATCACTCATGATGTTTCTGGTCCGGTGGGATATCTCGACATGGTGCGTGAGGCCGTGGATCTGCCGAACGACCGTACCGTGGTGTCGGATGAGCGCTTTCCCATGCTGCGTCGGGTGATCATCTTGGGTGAGGGCGCGCATCCCGGCACCGTCGACTGGGAGTGTCTCGCTAAGCCGGCCATGGGCGTGCCCGACGAGCAACTGACCGCCCGTGCTGCCGCCGTCGACCCCGATGACCCGGCCTTCATCATGTACACGTCTGGTACCACCGGGTTTCCCAAGGGGGCGGTGCACAATCACAAGCTGATCCGGGGTGTAGCCGAGCGCGGGTTTCGCATGGCAATCACCCCTAACGATGTGATCCTGAACTACCTACCGCTGTTCCATGCCTTCGGCTATTCCGAGGGCGCGATGATGTCACTGGTGACCGGCGCCAAGCAGGTTCTGACCCGCAGCTTTGACCCAGATGAAAGCCTGGATCTGATCATGGCGGAGCGGGCGACGGTGATCCATGGCTTCGAGGCTCACATGAAGGGCCTGACCGAGGCCCAGGAAATCCGCCCGAGGGATCTTTCCAGCCTGCGCTGTGGGATCTTCGCCGCGGGCATGTTGAGCGCGACGCCGGTGGCCCGGCGGGGCGCCCGCGTGTTGGCGCCGCTGAAGAACATCTCTGGCTTTGGCATGACCGAAACCTGGCTCGGCGTGGCACTCTGTTCGATCGATGACGATGAATACCACCGCTGTGAGACGTCGGGCTATCCGTCGCTGGGTTTCGATATTCGGGTGGTCAACCCCGAGACTAATGTGGATATGCCGGTGGGTGAGCCCGGAGAGTTACAGGTCCGCAGCATCGGCATGATGCTCGGCTATTACAACAAACCCCAGGAAACCGCCGCCAGCTTCGCCGCGGGCGGCTGGTTCAAGACCGGCGACATGGTAATGTGGCTGCAGCGCGGCTACATCCGGCTGGTCGGGCGGGACAAGGACATGCTCAAGGTCGGCGGCGAGAATGTGGACCCCATGGAGACCGAAGGATTGCTACTGGAGCATCCGGGGGTTCATCAGATCGCAGTGGTTGGCTTGCAGGACGAGACCATGAGCGAGGTCGCGGTCGCTTATATCGAATGTGCCCAGGGCACCACGCTGACTAGCGAGGAGGTGATCGAATTTTGCCGCGGCAAGGTTGCCAGTTTCAAAATTCCCCGTCATGTGGTTTTCGTGGATGCATTTCCTATGACCGCGTCGGGCAAGATCCGCAAGGCGGACTTGAGGGAAGAAGCCAAAAGCCGGTTCGTAGCCGGCGGGGAGTAGGTTATGAGATTCGGTGCCATGGTTGTCCCGAGCGTATCGGACTGGCGGATGTATCAGGAGCTGGAGGAGATGGGCTACGATTCCGCCTGGGCTCCGGACTCGCAAATGATCTATTCCGATTGTTACGCGGTTCTTGCGCTGGCGGCGGCTAATACCTCGCGCATAAAACTTGGCACGGGGGTGGCGATCGCGCCAACGCGGCTGGCCCCCGTCACCGCGCACTCGATCGCCAGCATCAACCAGTTGGCGCCGGGCCGCACGTTTCTGGCGCTGGGCACCGGTCACACCGCCATGAGGGTGATGGGCATGGACCCGATGAAAGTCGGCAAGTTCCGTGAGTATCTGCGGGTGGTGCGGGCGTTGTTACATGGCGAGGAGGTGGATTTCACCCTCGATGGCGAGACCCGAGACATTTGCTTCCTGCATCAGTCCGAAGGTTTTGTGAATGTTGAGCAACCGGTTGAGATCCACATCGCCGCCGACGGTCCGCTGGCACTGAAGGCGGTTGGCGCTTATGGCGATGGACGGGTCTGTTCACACAACCAGTCCAAGGCGCATCTGCAACAGAGCCTGGAGAAGATCAAGGAGGGCGCCGCCTCGGTCGGTCGCACTCTGCCGGAGCCGTTCCAAACCACGGCGCTAACCTATGCCTGTGTGCTGGAGCCGGGCGAGAACATTGTGTCGGACCGGGTGATCGACGAGATCGGCTCGATGGCGCTCGCGACGCTGCATTATTGGTGGGAGCTTTACCAAATGAACGGCGACACCAGCACCATCGCCCGGCGCTGTCAGGGGGTGTGGGAGGAGTATCTGGACTATACTGAGAAGATGGAACTGCCGTTGGCGAAACGCTATCAGCAGATCCATTTGGGCCATTGCGCATGGACGGTTCCGGAAGAGCGTAAGTTCGTGACCAAGAACCTGATCCGCTCCACGGGCGGGCTTGTCGGCACACCGGACGAAATTATCGAAATGATCCGCGAGCGCGAAGCCATGGGGCTGAAGGAGATCGCGCTTCTGCCAGCGATGGCGACGTCCCGGCGAAACCTTGGGGATTTCGCCAGCCATGTGATGGCGCGGTATTAATATTCATTACCTGGGACGCGCAAAACCCACCGTCATCCCGCCGGCATTGCTGCCGCTTCTTTCTCATCGCTGATTGACACGATTTTCGCGTGTACAACCCCGAGTCCTGGACGCCGTTCTTGAGTGGGACGACGCTCACACGGGAGATGATATCGTTACTCATCGCCAATAATGGCCTTCTCCTCGATCAAATAGGTTTTGATTCGCCCAATGAACAGCGCCCCATCCGCGAACAGAGCTTTGGCCTCCGGCGTGGCGGTGGAGATCTTCATTGCCTTGGCGTCATCCCACCAAAGCTCGGCGATGCCGTCGACTTGGATATCGATATCCGGCACGTCGTTGCGTGAGCTGCTCCCTTGGACATGGTTCTGGACATAACGGCGCAGCCCTGGAACGTGACGCGCAAGGGGCCCATGGATGTCGAACCAGTGACGGTTGAATTCCTCGACCGTCATCTCGGCCTTGCGCTGAAGCAGACTGATGCGTTTGATCATTCGGTGGAGGCTCCGTTTTAGAACGCCGGCTGAGTCTGTCGGCGGCGTTGCAGCATGATAACCAATCCCAGCAGGAACAGCGCTGGGATATAGAAGGCCTCCTTCAGCATCCGGTCATTCGGCACCTTTACGGCTAATATGATGACTGGATTAGCGTCGTCATAGAAGTCATAGGAGTTCGATAGCCTGTTGAACCTGGAGGCGGGCAAGGGTTCCTCGAATCGAGCTTTG
>JAPKDN010000423.1 GCA_028822575.1 Alphaproteobacteria bacterium
TGGCTTTGCAAGACCTCAGCATCGACGCCCGCTCCTGGATGGGTTGGCAGATCCCGCTCAAGACCGACGGCATACACGGCAAGGCTCGGATCGAGGAGATCGATACCGATGATCTGATCGACCGCTTCGGGCGTGGCCAGGTGGCCGTGATCCCCGGTTTTCAGGGGGTTGGCCCGGATAACCGGATCACCACGCTCGGCCGCGGCGGGTCCGACACCTCGGCGGTGGCGTTGGCGGCGGCGCTGAATGCCGATCGCTGTGACATCTACACCGATGTCGATGGAGTTTATACGACAAACCCGAAGATCGTCGCCGGCGCAAAGAAAATCGACCGCATCACCTACGAGGAAATGCTGGAGATGGCTTCTCAGGGCGCCAAGGTATTGGAGACGCGATCGGTCGCGTTGGCGATGAGTAACAATGTGCGCTTGCAGGTACTTTCAAGTTTCGCAGACGTGCCGGGCACGCTGGTGGTAAACGAGGATGAGATCGTGGAAAAAAAAATTGTCAGTGGCATCGCCTATAGTCCCGACGAAGCCAAGGTCACGCTTAGGCGCGTGAAGGACAGCCCGGGCGTAGCCGGCGGTATTTTCGGATCGCTCGCCGACGCATCGGTGAATGTCGATATGATCGTCCAAAACGTCACCGAGGATGGAGAGACGACGGATCTTACCTTCACCGTTGGGCGCGCTGACCTGGAGCGGGCCGTCAAGGTCCTGGATGGCCTCAAGGAGAAGATCGGCTTCACCAACATGATCGCCGACCCCACCGTGGCAAAGGTTTCCGTCGTCGGCGTCGGCATGCGCAGCCAGCCTGGCGTCGCCAAGACCATGTTCCAGACCCTCGCCGACAAGGATATCAACATCCAAGTGATCTCCACCTCCGAGATCAAGGTGAGCGTGCTGATCGCCTCAGATTACACGGAACTCGCAGTCCGTGCCTTACACACGGCCTTCGGCCTGGACGCCGAACCGGTGAACTAATGACGTGAACGACGCTCCAGACCTGACAGGACACAGTCCACTTAGGTTTGGCAGCGGCTCTCGGCGGATGCTCCGACGGCTTCGCGAAGTCATGGCCCAGACCGCGACTGATCAGAAGCGTCTCCGCCAGATAGTGCGCATTATCGCGGCCGCTATGGGCGCCAAGGTCTATTCGATCTATGTGAGGAGCGCCGATAACGTACTGGAGCTTTGCGCCACTGAGGGGCTTAACCCTGAAGCGGTGCATTGAACACGTCTCAGTGTCGGCGAGGATGGCGTGGGAGCGCGATCTGCCCCTTCGCGCATCGCCGGAATCGCCATTGGTCCCGGCATCTCGGTCGGCCGTTTACATCTGCACAGTCAACCTCTCGTCATTCACCGAACGGTCGCAGAACACCCAGACACCGAACTGGCCCACTCGGAAACAGCCTAATTCCCCTTGATAGGCGGTTGGAGCATCTGGTGGATAAGGCCCCACTACCGCGGGCCGGTGACCACACCAAGATACTCCAAACGTATTTAATGTTTACCCGAGATCGCGGTTGGATGTCGCGCATTTTTGACGCCATCGCCAATGGGTTGCCCACGGGATCGGCGGTTTAACATGGCTTAAATGATACTCGGGCACGGATGGACCAGATCGCAGACACCTATTCTTCGGGAAAGACTGCATGACTTCGAGGCATTGGCCGATGGGTTGATTGGCGATCTCGCAGACCAGGGGTTGCCGCGCGATAATCTTTCGCCGCGCCAACTCCGGAGAACGCTGTCCTCATCGCCCGCTCCATGGGCCCCGCCGATCTCTTGGCCTAAGACCGGGAGAATGTGCACGGTGTTATCCTGGAGGAGGCCTCCGCCACGGCGCATGTAGCGATCGTCACCCAGGCACTCGAAATCGCTTTGATTGGCTAGGCTGAAGGCATTCTAGGCGAGGTCGAACCCGGCGATGGGATTATAGTTGATGGCGATAACGCCCAGGTTTTACTGTGGCCGGCTGACGGGGTTCGAGAGCAATTCGAGCGCAGTGTGCGGGCTCGGATCATGACGCGCGCGCGTTTCGCGGATCGCCGCGAGGTTCCATGCATGACCACAGATGGAACGGCGGTTTCTCTGATAGTGAATGCATGCCACCTCGTCAAAATGCCATAGGTGGCCGCCACCGGCACTAAGGGCGTTGGCCAATACCGCACCCAAACACCTTTCGTGGCCCGGCGCGAATTTCCAGACGTTGAAGCCCAGGTGGACTTGTATCGCCAGATCATAGACGGCGCCGATGAACGCCCCGCCACGTTTCGCGCCCTGGATGTCGGCGGCGATAAACATCTGCAATCCTTCTCGACCGAAGTCGAGGAAACCTCCTTGATGGGATGGCGCTCTATGCGTATCCTGATGAAAAGAATAAGCATTCTGCGACATCCGGTTCGAGCCTTGATCCGAGCCAGTTCGGGCAAAGAGATGCGGCTGATGTTCCCGATGGTTTCCGACATAACCGAGTTTGAGGAAGTTAAGCGTATCGTGGATCGCGAAATGGCCCTCGCAAGACATCGTGGATTTGAACCACTATCGGCATTATTCTCCGGCGCCATGATCGAAGTTCCCGCGATGCTTTGGCAACTGGATAAATTGCCGCAAAAGGTCGATTTTCTGCCGATCGGAACCAACGGACTGTTTCAATTCATTTTCGCCGCCGACCGGGCCAATGGTCGCGTTACCAGCCGCTACGACAAACTGCCGCCAGCCTTCCTTCGGGTGCTCGACCAAATTACCCGCGCCTGCGGCAAGGGAGGGGCGCCCGTCGCTGTGTGCAGCGAGATGGCGGGCCACCCCTTGGAAGCGCTCGCCCTTATTGGATTGGGGTAAGGCCAACTTTCGATGACGGCGGCCTCAATCGGCCCGATTAAAGAAACGATAATGTCGACGAATTGCCGTGCCATCACCGACTTCATCGACAACCTATTGAAAAAAAACATAAACCCCGCACGTGGAACTTTGGCAGGCTATGCCCGGGACCATCAAATTTTGACCTGAGGCTTCACAGTCGAACTTATCATTAGACCGTTGTTTTTTATGTGAAAATAGATTACTGTAAATCGGTGACATGGGCGTTTGGCGGTAATTTTATCTCCTCGTCACGAACTGTTCAAAATCGACGGTGGACGGAAAATCATGGGATTGGCGAGCGGTAAGGCGAAGCTCAAGCTGATCGATATAGAGTCGCGATGGGAACGTAACTTCACACGTCCGCGCGGTAAGTTATCGCCTACAAGCGCTCCTCTGAATTCCCAGTGTCAAAATCGTCTGGCTAGCGACGATGCGGAAACTTCCGCAACGGATGGCGCGACTGAGATAGGGCTTACGCTACACGAAGCCCGCGAGCGATCAGGCCAAAGCTTGCAAGATGCCTCACATGATCTACGGATCCGCCTGGAATATCTGCGCGCAATCGAGAATGGCGATTTCAGGTCCCTGCCGGGAATGACCTATGCCATAGGCTATGTGCGCTCCTACGCCCAATATCTCGGGCTGGACGTAGAGCGGGCGATTTCCATTTTCAAGGCGGAAGCGCGGGAACTTAACAAACCACGACAGTTGGTGTTTCCCTCACCGGCACCCGAAGGCAAAGTCCCCGGCGGTGCATTGATGTTTATCGCAGCGTTCCTGGCGATAGTCGGCTATTCCGGATGGTACTATGTCACAGATTCAGGCAGGGCTGTTGCTGGTTACACCCTGGCGGTCCCCGATGTGCTTCAGTCCTGGCTCAATGAAAAAACTGACAGCAGAACCTCTGGAGACGGCTTTACGTCGACCGCTGTCGCCGCGAACCAAGAATCAGCTTTAGGGACGTCGTTGGATGCCACCGGTGATTCGTCCGAACGGATCGGAACGCTCGACACGGCAACCATCAATGCATACTCGATAGCCGGGGCATCGACGCCGATGCCCCCAGACCAAGGCGAAATCC
>JAPKDN010000424.1 GCA_028822575.1 Alphaproteobacteria bacterium
TTGGCAGGTCGAACTGATCTTTATGATAGCCATCCAGGAACTCATTGACCTTATGTTGCAGACACAGGCTGCCGCACATTTTCTGGGCATTGAACTCGGGCCCCGCTAGGTAGTTCATGATTTCCCAATACCGGTCACTGGCGAAGATATCACGAAAGCGCTCCTCGCAAATATTGCCTATATGGAATTTCTTGTAGCGCTCGTTGAACAGCATGCCACAAGGCGCGACCAGCCCGGAGCCGGACATTTGCAACATGAAAGGTGCGCCATAGCAGCGTTGATAGCTGCGGGTTCCCTCAGCCTCGATCTTCGACCATTTGACCTGAACGCTATAGCTCTCATCGCTCAAAGCCTCGGCGGCATGCAGCGTGTCATAGAGATTCTTATAGCCGCCATAGTCGACACCCAGGGTGCCGTCCTCGTCATCGCTGCAATGTTTGATCACCAAATAGTCCGGACGCAGTTCCTTGCCAAGCCGCGCCAGTGGCATGATCTGGTCAGCGTATTCCGGCATCAAAACCATTTGCATGCCGATGGTCACATCCAGACCTTGCTCGCGCTTGATTTCCGCCATATCGCGGATGTTTTGGCTGACCCGGTCGAACCAATGTTCCTTGACGCCCATGATCTCGGCGTATCTTTCGCGCTCACCAGCAGAGATATTAACACGCAGATAGGTCAGCGCCGGAAGCACTTCCTCGAGCTTGCGCCGGTTCAGAACGAACCCGTTGGTGCCAACCGCCATCGACAGGCCAAGTTCGTGGCCATATTTAACAGCGTCTACGAAAACCGGGGAAATCGTGCTCTCGCCGTCGGAGACAAAGCTGATGCCCTTGACGCCTATTTCGGCACAATCCTCGAGAAACTCGTATATCGCTTGTTTGTCGATCACCTGACGTTCGTTTTCCTGGAGCATCGCATAGCAGAAGTGACAAGCGTAATTGCAGGCCCGGGTCAGCGACATGTCGATGGTGATGGGCGCCACGCGTTCTCCGCGCTCCCAGGCATGAATACGGTCCTGATGCCAAGCAATCTTTGTACCATCAAGAATCAGGTCCGTATGGTCGGTCATGCCAGTCATATGCGCGGTCCTTCCAGGACGTGGCGTGTTTCGGTGCTCAAAGTCGACGGATACGGTTGGAGTCTTTCACGGTTTCCACGAACACCTCGATGCGTTCACCGGTTTCTTGCCGCAACCACCGCTCCAAGGCAAGGAGATGCGGGGGTTTGTCCCAAACCGGCACTGCATCGTCAAATATCACGACGACCCGATCATACTGGTCAATCTCGAATACTGCCATCGCCGTTGTATCAAGGTCGGTCTGCTCACGATAGTCCTGGATAAGGGCCTCAAGACGTTCAATTTTCTCCGCCACTGGTAATGTCAACCAAGTATCAGAATAGGGTCGGTCGAAAACATTATCACCTTCGAACGCGCCCCGCGCCGCGAGAACCGCGCCGCGAAGCGCCCTTAAAAGCTGACGAGGGCGCTGAAAGCACGGGCCGGCGCTTCGCGGTCCGAGGATACCCTCGACAGGGCGGGGAGCGTCGGGATCGCGGAGCCGCTCGACGACAAAAATTAGGCCATGCTCGACAAGTTCGCGTGGGCTGGCGCCAAGGGCGAATACACAAAGTTGTTTGAGAACCGCGCGTTCCGCCGGCGTCGGTTCGCCATCATATCGGGCGGCGGAAATCCGATCACGGTCGCTATCGACCGTAATAGCGATCTCCAGGCCATCCGCAGCCGCCAGGATGAAACCCTCACCCGTCGCCGGGCCGTCTGCAATCATACCGTAGTGCGTAGGCTCTTCAAGAGTGCGCTTAATACCTTCTTGGAAAACCCCGAAAGCGTCTTCTAGCGGGACTATGCGCTCACCCACCGATGTCGCTGACATGGACAAAACCATGCTCCTCCGCGGTTTCAGTGACGACCGTGGCAATTGGGCCAACAGCCTCGATAATCCCCGCGAGACCGTCCTTGGACAACGTCTCGGCGCGAACCCGCAACGAGAACCCGGCGGTGCCATGCGCCTCGGCGGCCTCAACCATATTGAGGATACTGGCCACCGGGTCTGCATCCGGAACCCACATTTCCAGAAAAGCGTGGTCTACGGCATGGCTACGCAACTGGTTGAGCAGGCGATAGTTATAGGAGTCGACCAGTGGTTCATAGTCGATCACGTTAGCTTTATCGGGACCAGTCATCGGCTTTGGGATCCAAGAAATTGATTAACCTCAGTCGCGACCCGCTCAATTTGCTCGGGCTGGAGCCCTTGATGCACGGGCAGGGTCAGAATGCGCCGTGACTGCGTCTCGGTCATCGGGAAATCACCCGCCCCATGATCAAGCGACGCCGCCGCCGGCTGTAGGTGGATCGGCACGGGGTAGTGAATCGCCGTTCCGATGCCAACCTCGCCGAGATGAGCTTGCAGCGCGTCACGATGGTCGACCTGGATCACAAAGGTATGGAAGGTGTTGAATTCGATATTCTGGCATGGCGGCGAGAACACCAAATAAGGATCAAGCAGGGAACGATAGAGAGCCGCGTTGGAGCGCCGGCGTTCGATGGTTTCAGACAGACGTCCCAACCGAAACTCCAGGATCGCGGCTTGCAGGCTGTCCATCCGTGAGACCGTGCCGAATTGGGTTACGGTGTCGCGGTCAACCATACCGTGGTTGCGAGCCAAGCGTGCGTATTCGGCGATATCGTCGCGATTGGTACACAGGAACCCCGCGTCCCCACAGGCGTTCAAGTTCTTGAGGGGATGAGCCGAGAAGCAACCGGCATCGCCGATCGCGCCAGCTAATTTGCCGTCGTATCGCGACCCGATCGACTGGGCCGCGTCCTCGATCACAGCCAGGCCATGCTCCCGCGCGATTTCCATGATTGAGTTCATATCGGCGACGCGTCCGGTCAGGTGCACCGGCATGATCGCCTTGGTCTTGGGTGTGATCGCGCGTCTGATGGCGTCGGGATCGATGTTTTGATCCGCAAGAACGTCGGCGAAAACCGGCGTCGCGCCGACTTGGGCTATCACCCCGGTCGAGGCAACAAAGGAGTTTGGCGGTGTGATAACTTCATCGCCTTCGCCGATACCCAGACCTGCCAGCGCCAGGATCAAGGCATCGGTGCCGGAGTTCAAAGCAACCACGTGTTTGGTGCCGCACCACTCGACCAGCGCTCGTTCAAGGCTTTGCTCGCGCGTACCGCCAACATACTGCCCACTTTCCAGAACCGATTCGATGATCGGCATCAACGCCGCGCGCTCATCGCGGAACTGGCCGGCGATATCAACATAGGGGACCGGCTCATTTTCCAGCGTTGTGTTGGGCACGTCAGTCATCCCTTCTGTCCATCAGGGCATCGTTTAAGGGCCCCAGGGTTGCGGTCATCCTCGGTTCCCCAACCCAACGACAGATCAAGGATCGCGTGAATCAGCGCGTTATGGGTTACTTCAACGAAGCCATATTCCTCCGCTGGAACGTGAAAATTGAGGTCACCCGATAGCCTTAGCGGATTGGTCGGATCGAAACCTGTGAAGGTGATGATGGAGCACCCCGATTTTCGCGCCTGGGCCGCCGCCGCCAGAATGTTTGGTGATGAACCGCTGCTGCTGATCGCGACCAGGACATCCCCGTCCTGGGCATAAAATTCTATCTGCTTAGCAAACATCGCCTCGGGCCCTATATCGTTTACCAGCGCCGTCAACATTGCCCCATCGATAAGGCTCAGAGCTCTTATGCCGGCATTTTTTGAGAAATCCAGAGCGAAGTGGGCCGCCATGGTCGCGCTAGCACCGTTGCCGATAAAGATAAGTTTGCAGCCCCTTTCGTGGGCGGTGCGCCCAAGCTCCAGAAACCGATCAAGACCGTCCGCTAGAAACAGCGAGGCCGGCGCCAATACATCGGTGGCATAGCAGGCGCCAGTGACCGCCGTTT
>JAPKDN010000425.1 GCA_028822575.1 Alphaproteobacteria bacterium
ACCCCCTTTTAGTCTTTAAGTATCGATAATCGATACACCCCGCAGGGAACATAGAGTTTCTTGCTGAGGAAAATGGGAACGTAAAAGGGAACGTAAATGAACATCTCTTGTGTTCTATATCACCGTATAGTTAGGGAACATAAAAGGGTACGTGAAGGGCTTTTGGGGAAAAAATTCCGCAAAATCGTACCATTAAAAACAAAGCCACTCTGTCCCGGGGAGCCAGTTAGAATAGGGGCGTACGGTGCAAAGCCTAGGTCCCTGTTTTCGTTTTAGGTGCCGCATAGGTGTTATGGGATGGCGGCTCGCTGTTATTTCGTAGGTCTTTGACCTTCGATCCTTGGGCCACGGGTTCCAACGGATCGGCATTTAAGGTGCACGCATATCTCGTGATATCATTGTATAAGTGACCGCATTTCTAAGATCGAAACGATGAAACCTGGGTTGACGAATGACCACCGAAACCTACCGGGAACTCTTCGAGGCCCATGAAGGCCGTGTGGTGAGTAAATGGAATCATTACTTTGAAATCTACGACCAGTATTTGGCCAAATATCGAGGTAAACCAGTCAAGATGCTCGAAAACGGCGTTGCCGACGGCGGTTCGCTCCAGCTATGGCGAAAATTCCTGGGCCCTAACGCGCGCCTGGTTGGCCTCGATATAGATTCCAGATGTCTCGCCCGCGCCGAAGACGGTATTCAAATTGAAATTGGCGATCAAGGAGATCCCGAATACCTAAAATCACTGGCCGAACGAGCCGGACCTTTCGACATAATTCTCGATGACGGGAGCCATCGGATGGAGGATCTGCAGAACTCCTTTCTCACGCTGTTTAAGTCGCTAACTCCTAGTGGGATTTATTTGGCCGAGGACCTTCACACCTGTTATTGGCCCGAATATGGCGGAGGGTATCGAAAGAAAGGCACGTTCGTCGAAAACCTGAAAAGTGTGATCGATGATATACACGCTCTGCATTCCCTCGACACTGAAGAATTTCAGATTGGCTGGTTCACGCTGACGGTCAAGGCCATGCACTTCCATGACAGTATCGCGGTGGTTGAAAAAACAGAACTCTGGGACGAAAAAGGAAAAGTGGATGTCCCGAGACAAGTAGCCGCCGGCGGCACCAAATTACAAGAAAGCCCGCCCGGCCCGTTTTTAGGCGATTTTCTTGATCGTGAATTTTCGCGTGAGGTAAAGTAAGTGTCGCCCTCCCCCCATCTGGTCGAACAATGAACAATGCTGGTGGGTCGATGACCACAGTGATGGACAGCGCCCGCGCATTCAGGCGCGCGGGAAAGCCAGCCAAAGCAATCCATCTATTAGACAATTGGCTCGCCGACCACCCCGGCGACGCCAAGGCTTTTGGCGAGCGGGCACTATCTCGATACCAGCTGCAACGTTTTGACGACGCGCGGACGGATGGACGACGACTTGCGATCCATGAGCCCTCAAATTGGCGCACCTGGCGTTTTCTGGGCGCGCTGCCACCGGAGCCAGCGGATCAAGCTCATGACGTCCGACACCCGCGTGTCGCTATCGAGCGTGCCCTTGTCCTCTCACCGATTGATAGAGAGGCTCAGCTGGCCCTTGCTCAATGGCATCTGCAAGCCAAGGCATTCGATCTCTCGGAACGAGCAGCAAGAAAGGTACTGATCATAGACCCTAGCGATATCGATGCCTGGCTTGTATTCGCGCTCTCGGCGGAACCGCGAGGCGATACGAGCAAAATGGTCGCACGCCTAGAACGGGTTGGGGTTCTCCGACCAGACCTGGCCCGATACAGGTTTTGGTATCATTTGGCCCTCCCACCCATCATCCGGTCTAGCGGCGACATCACCTTTTGGAGGGCGCGGTTCGTGCGGGGGATCGAAGCCTTGCGGGCCATGGATCTCAAAATCGACGACCCAACCCAAACGCTCGACATCGGTTCCTTCTTTCTGGCCTATCACGGAATCGATAACCGTTCGATCATGGAGGCATTAGGCCACCTCTATCGTGAAAAGGCACCAGGCATCGAATACCGCTCACCGGCTATCGCACGCTGGCGGGCGCCCACACCCGGTGAACGCAGGATTCGTCTGGGAATGTTATCCAAGTACTTTTCTGGGCACACGATCGGGAGAATCTTCCGAGGCCTTATCACGAACATAGACCCAACTCTGTTCGAGATCACGTTGATCCACGCGCCGAACGGGGGCGCCGACGCGATCACCTCGGAGATCGAGGGGTCAGTTTCGAACGTCATACGATTGTCCAATGGGCTCAACTCTCAGCGGCGGGAGATATCGAGCCTTGACCTCGATGTACTGTTTTTTCCGGGTATAGGCATGGACCAAGAAACGTATCTTCTCGCTCATTCACGCTTAGCACCGGTTCAGGCCACCGCATGGGGGCATCCAGATACCACTGGTTTGCCATCAATGGACTATTTCGTCTCCTCGGCGATGGTGGAGCCCGAAAACGCCGATAATCTATACAGCGAGCGGCTGATCCGGCTAAACCGACTGCCTTGTGTTTACAATCCAGCGCTGCCAAGGCTAGTGGGCCAAACGCGCCAGGACTTGGGCTTGCCGAGCTCTGGAGCACTCTATGGTTGCCCGCAATCCTTGTTCAAACTGCATCCCGACTTTGATCAAATCTTAGCGGACATCGCGCGAGGTGATCCAGAAGGCAAGATTGTCCTACCCGAGGGTAACACGCCGATTTGGACAGAATGTCTGCGGGAACGCTGGGCGGATCGGCATCCGGTCCTGCTGGAACATGTCCAATTTCTTCCAAACCTGCGATATGATGATTTCCTGGCATTTCTAAACGAAGTGGACGTCCTTTTAGATCCCCCCCATTTCGGCGCCGGAAGCACGATGTACGAAGCCATGATCCTTGGGACACCGGTTGTGACATGGCCGGGCGCGTTAATGAGGGGACGGTTTGTTGCCTCTGCCTACCGACAAATGCGACTCGATTCGGCCCCGATAGCCCACACACTCGATGATTACGCGCGCATAGCGCTCGCGCTCGGAAAAAATCCCAAAAAAAGGATGGCATTGCGGGCGGCGCTTAAACAAGGCGCACGGAAGCATCTGTTCATGGATCTCTCGGTCGCCCGCGACTATGAGCAATTTTTTCATGCCGCTGTCATAAGCGCTGGCCGAAACGAGCGGTTGCCCATCGGTTGGCGTCCCCACTGACGTTTGATCCGGGCGCTACCATCGGTGCCACCTCGGAACGATCACCCGCTGATCCATGCCTTTCTTGACCCATCGTTCAGAGTGAAAATCCGACAACCGAATGAGCCTTTGTCGATCCTAGGTATGAGCCCTCGCCGCGCGTGTTTTGGTCCTCTGCCGTGGCAATAAATGCCGTATCCATCATGACACCCTCGCCCATGCCCACCTGCGGTTGGCGCAACGCGGTTTATCCTGACACGGTCGAAGGAAACTCCTCCTCCCATTATCACCCATCGGTTTCCTCCCGCCACCGCCATCCAATTGGCATAGTCAGTCGTGGTTTCTGAGAATATTTATCGCCGAAGTAGAGGTCCTAGACACTCAAATGACGTGCAACACCGTTATTGGACGGAGTTGCGATGGGCAAGCATTACCGGCAGCTCGATCTTGACGAGCGGGTATAGCTCTGGCGGCATCTTAATGCCGGAATAGCTCGGATCAAGATTGCCAAAACCATGGGTAGTCACCCCTGGACGATCGGCACGAACTCAGACGCAACAGTTTACCGAAGACTGGCTAAAAACCGGCCTAGGCGGACCAAATTGCATTCTCGCGCCGTCGGCTACATTCGAAGATTGAACGCCTGAGCCGGTTTCGGGATCATATCGACGACCATCTTACGATGGGCTGGTCGCCGGAAAAGATCGCCGGCTGACTCCAGTCAGAGGAATCCAAACACAGCGTCAGCTATGCGTCGATCTATCC
>JAPKDN010000426.1 GCA_028822575.1 Alphaproteobacteria bacterium
ATCTCGCAGGCCATAGCCAACAAATACAAAGGCCAAAACCAAGGCCATGAAGAAACCGGCGGGGATAAAATACCACTGATAGTTTAGCAGCACATCCACTTTGGTCACGTTTTGAAGCAATACGCCGAGGCTGTTCACCGGGTCCTTTAAGCCAAGTCCAATGAAGCTAAGCGCAGTCTCCGACAACACCATGTAGGGGAAGGAAATTACAAGATCAACGATGATGTAGCTGGAGAAACTGGGCAGCAAATGGCGGCGTATCACATGCGCCGAAGAGGCACCACAAAGCTCAGCCGCTAGCACGTATTCCTGGCTGCGCTCCGTCAGCAGATGGGTGCGCACGCGGCGCGCCAGGGTTGGCCAGCCGATCAAGCCCAGAATGATCGAGATGAACAGAAACCGCGTCTCGGCGCTCCATTCATCGGGCATCATGGCGGCGAGCGCCATGAAAAGTGGGATCGCGGGCACCGTGCGAACCGCGTCGGTGATCATTTGCAGCAGCGAATCAATCCGGCCTCCAGCGTACCCCGAAACCCCGCCGATGATCAGCGCCAGCACGAAACTGATAAACACTCCAATGGTGCCTACCGCCAGTGACGTCCAGATCGCAAACATGGTCCGCGAGAAGATATCCTTGCCGGCCGCCTCCGTGCCAAACAAATGAATCTTACCTTTATCCATGCCGAACAAGTGGGTTTCGACCACCAAGGCCTTCACGCGAAGGTCAAAGGTATCGCCGGGCAAGTCGAGGTCAAAGTTGATGATGTGGAATTTCCAACCCTCGACGAAAAACTCAACATAGCGGCGCTGGTCCCGGTTTACCGAGGTGACCCAGCGAAAATTAGTCGCGGCAGAACGCTGACGCTCAAGCGAGTAAAGGAAGGGCCGGGGCGAGAAACCATTCTCGTCCCAAAATTTAGGTATTTGCGGCGCGCCATTCTGATAGTCCGCGTCGCGTCCGGCGATGTTAGGGTCGTAGGGCGACAGGAAGGGCGCAGTAACGCCCATCAGGATCAGGAAGATCAGGATCACGCCGGCTGACATCGCCGATCGGTTCTTTTTGAAGCGTGCCCAGATCAGCGCGTACTGGCCAGCGGTAAAATAGGCTTCCTTGGAGCGGCGCTCGGCCTCGGATTCCCCGAGGCCCGTGGTACCGGCGGGGTCCGATGTATCGACCATCACGCACTTCCCATGATGCCGTGACGAATGCGCGGATCGAAAATTGCCAGCATGATGTCGGTAATGAAGTTCAGAGCGATGATCGATGCCGTCAGCATGAAGATGATGGCGCCGGCGAGTTGCTGATCGTTCGATCGCGCGAGCGACTCGAGCAGGAGCGCGCCAGCCTCGGTCAACGTCAGGATTAGGGCGACGATCGGGAGTTCATTGAATACTCGGTTCAGATCGAAGCCTAGCGAATTGATGATCGGCCCCAGGGCATGGCGTGCAGGATAGCGCCAAAGCAACTGGCGCCCAGACAGTCCCCGCGCGCGCGCCGCCGTCACATATAGCTTGCCGTATTCATCGGACATCAGAGCGCGCACTGTCTGCAGCGCAAACGCGGTCGCCGACCAACCGAGGATAAACACCGGAAGCCAGGCGTGGCTCAGGAAATTCAGGAACCGGTCAACCGACCACTCTGCGTCGCGATACTCCTTGCTGAACAGCCCGGTCAGGCTGTCCCCGAACAGCATAGTCGACATCAGCATGATCATCAGCGCCAACAGGAAGTTAGGCATAGCCAGGCCAAGATAGGAGAAAAAGCGCAGGAAATTGTTGAGGCCAGGTTTGTTGGTCGTCGCCGAATAGATGCCAACCGGGATGGCGATGATGTAGGCCAGCAACAGGGACGACAAGCAGATAGAGAGCGATATCCAGAACTTAGTTCCGAGGAGGTCATTGACCCGCACTCTCAGGATGCAAGATGTGCCGAAATCGCCGCGCAGGAAGACTTCAGAAACCCAGTTTACCCAGCGCTCCACATAGGGCTGGTCCAAGCCCATGCGAATTTCCTCGGTGCGAATATCGGAGATCGAGATCTGTTGTCCCTGAGAGTTCTTGAACGCCAGATATCGTTCGGCGCAGTTCGCCGGGACCAATTCCATCAAACTAAAAACGATAAAGGACACGGTTAGCAGCGTGATGATGGACATGACAAACCGCATACCCACGAAACGGCCGAATTGTAGCATTTCTGACGCCCCGCACCTTCGTGTCCATCGCTATTACAATTTCAAAATGAACTAAAGAGGAGGAACCGCCGGGCACGAACAAGCGCGCCCGACTATTCTCCAAATTATTGATCGTGGCTTAGTCTTTTTCGGTCAAGAACCACTGCTGTGGTCGATAGGGATAGGTCCGGTAATACTCATAAGACGCTGTCTTGAAGCTCGCGAAGTTCTTCACGACATCCCGGTGATAGATCGGGGATGGTCCAAGAACCACGCCGATCATCAGCAGATTACCGGTGTGGTTCTCTACCAAACGAGCGCCAAAGGCATCCGATTCCGGCGTACCAACACGCGCCGACTGGAAGCCGTTTATATCATCGATCAACTGGTTGACGTAAGCCGGCGGTTTAACGCCCTTCGTGCCATTGCTATCAATATACTCAGCCCACAGCATGCCATTACGAACACCAAAATAACCGCCAAACGGTGGCAGAAACGCCTCAGCGAAACCAAGCACGATGGCCAATGGCGTGCCAGTGTCCCACATCATAATGTCGAGTTGGTTCGACGACTGGGCGGAACGGTATTCGTCAGGCGTGATTTCCTTGGCCAACGTCTTGATGCCGACGTTGTTCCAATGCTGAGCGACCAGTTCGACAACTTCGGTCGGGATGCCCTGGGTCGCGAATTGGATGTTGATGACCAGCTTCTTGCCATTCGGCAGATCCCGCTCGCCATCGCCATTTTTGTCGACGACACCAATCTCATCAAGCAGCTTCTTTGCAAGATCAAGATCAAACTGGGCGTAATGTTGTTGCCACTTGTCGTCAACGAAGCCTGGTGCCGGGCTAAACGGTACGAATTGCTTGGTTGTGCCTAGACCGAAATAAGCGACATCGTTGATCTCTTTGCGGTTGATGGCAACCGACATGGCCTGGCGAAATCTCAGATCGCCAAAGACCGCCCGCTTGTCCAAATCCGCATGAGTCACGTTGATAGAGAACACCGGCATGGCAATTTTCGGCCTAGACTCAACAGTGAATCCGCCTTTTTTCGCACTATCCAACAGCACCGGCATCATTGGCAGTGCCAGGGATTGGGCCTTATAGTCGATCTCCCCGTTAATCATCTTCAAGATCCTGACCTCATTATCATTGGCCATGGTCTCGTCTTGTTCATTGATATACGGGAGCTGCTGACCGGCGGTATCAACCATATGGAAATACGGGTTGGCGACGTAGTGCCGGCCCTCGGTCGATTCAGCAGTGGTTACATAGGCTTCGAGCGACGGCATTACCGCAGCTGGCATCTTCCCAACCTTGTCCGGCGCCTGCAACAACGGGGTAGGGGTATCGGTCCAGTCCGACTGGCCATAATACATATTGACCACTTCGTATCCGTTCTTAAATCCCAAGGATTGAGCCAGCTTATCCGCGTCCGGATTGATTGCCGGGTGGAACTGACCGAGGAACTTTCTTGACTGGAAACCCTGGGCATAATGCGAGGCGAAATGCGCAAGCAGGCCAGGCTTCGGCGCCGGCATATTGAAGCGAACGGTTTGATCGTCGATCACGTCGACGGTCATCGGCTTGCCAGCGACCAGCACATAGTCCTTTGGTTTGGCGATAACATTCGTGTCCATGTTCAGGTTGTCGTACCAGAACTTAACGTCCGCCGCCGAGAAGGGATCGCCATTCGACCATTTATGGCCCTTGCGAAGAGAGAACGTTAGCGTTGTGAAGTCCTCATTGAATCTCCAACTCT
>JAPKDN010000427.1 GCA_028822575.1 Alphaproteobacteria bacterium
CCAGGGCATAACGCACCTGGCGAGATCGTTCCTTCCACCAAATCGACCGGAATTCCAAATCGTTCGGGATATCCCACAGTAGTTCCAGCGCCTCGTCCTTCAGGCCCTTTCGATGCCGCCATCGCAGGCGTTCATAGATCAGGCCAGGATCGGACATCAACTTTATGGGGACACGTTTGATCGCGCCATCGACGCCGCCCGACATGGCGCGCAGCCTTATACGCGCCTCGGCCAGTTTGCGCCGGTTTGAGGACACCAACGGCATCATCGCCCTTGCCGGGCCGCTCGCCCCTAGCCATAGGAAACGATCCAAACGGCGCCAGTGATCGGCCTGACTAAGAAGCACACTGTGTTTCTTGCGGAAGCGCCGCTGCTCGGACTGGGAAAATCTGGCGTGACGCCAAGTGTCACGGACCGCGTCCTCGGTCCCTTGTCGATCGCCCGCGCGGCTGAGAGCCGCTATCCATTTCAGCCGCCCGGTTGTCGTTGTCGGCGGATGCTTCTTGAACCACTCAAGTTTGATCTGGTTGGCGATGTCGTCGCCGAGGTGCAGTTCCGCGCTCTTAATTAGGCGGGTACGCCTTGGCCAAACTGGGTGATCGTCCAGAAACGTCGCGATTTCGATGAAGCTCGTCTTGACGCCATAATACTCCAAGCGAAGCCATTCCAGAACATTCTCCAGTGACGGGTCCCGAGGGGATCGCGAGCGTTTGGAAAGTTTGGTCCAGCTGCCAGCCTCGGCAAGCTTGAAAGCTGGTCGATAAACCTGTGCCTTTTGTGTCGGCACCGCCCAGGCGGGTCGGTATGGCGGCTTCGGTGTGGGCAAGGGAGCCACCTCCGGCTTGGAGGCGTTGACTTTGACCGTGGATTTTTTGTGCTCTTGGGGGGCAATCACTGGTCGTGGTTTGGGAAGCGGAGCGAACGCTTGAGCGGGATCAGTGGCGATAAGGAGAAATGGCAGCAGGATCGCCAACGCCACCGTCGCTAATGGTCTCTGGGACAATCCATGGGGTGCCATGGCTTTGAGCAAGAGTGTTCGGGAGTATAAAGAAACCGAATGACCACCGGACGAAGTCAGTGGAATAGAGGCACGTTTGAACGTGACGCTATCCATCAACGGAGGCTCCCAGCGAGGTTGGCACGGTTTCAATCCATTAAGTTTAGTAAGGGAAGGGCCTGGAAACAAGTAAGGGTGGGGAAAGGAAACGCGCCGGGGTCTTGCCGCCCGCGCGGACCGGGCGTATTGTCCGGCAGTCGACCTGCGAGGTCCCCGGTTCGAAAGGTGCACAATGACGTATAATGTAGGAAATCCGCTGTTCAAGGGCTCCCTTGTGGCCCTGATAACACCCTTCAAGGATGACGGGGTCGATGAGGACGCGTTTCGTAAACTCGTGAACTGGCAGATTGACGAGGGAACCGATGGGCTGGTCCCGGTGGGGACCACCGGCGAATCGCCGACCCTTAACCATGGCGAACACAAACGGGTCGTCGAGCTTTGCGTCGAGGAAACCAATGGCCGGGTGCCGGTTATCGCTGGTGCGGGCTCGAATTCGACCGTCGAGGCAGTCGACTTCACCCGTCACGCTAAGGAAGCTGGCGCCGATGCGGTGTTGCATGTGACGCCTTATTATAACAAGCCTACCCAAGAAGGTATGTATCAGCATTTCACTGCCATCGCCGAGGCGGTCGATATTCCGATTATCATCTACAATATTCCGCCGCGCAGCGTCGTCGATATGTCCATAGACACTATGAAACGGCTTGCCGAGCACCCCAATGTGGTGGGCGTCAAGGACGCGACCGCCGATCTAGTGCGGCCGCTCAAGACCCGGTTGGAAATAGGCTTGGACTTCTGCCAACTATCAGGTGAGGACGCGACGATCATGCCGTTTCTTGCCCAGGGTGGACACGGCTGTATTTCGGTGACCTGTAACGTTGCGCCGGGGCCACTTTCACAACTACACAAGGCCTGGCAGGCGGGTGATCTGGACACTGCGCGCTCGATTTATGATCGTTTGCTGCCTTTGCATGACGCGCTGTTCTGTGAGACCAGCCCGGGACCGGTGAAATACGCGGCTAGCCTTCTCGGCATTTGCTCGCCGGACGCGCGCCTCCCGATTTGGGAGATCGCAGACTCAAGCAAACAGCGGGTTGAAGATGCCATGCGTCATGCTGGATTGTTAAACTAATATACCGACGCGGAATTCCGAAGAAGCCTGGAGGCGGTGATGACGGCCGGGACTGATACGCGTCCGATCGCTCAAAACCGGCGGGCCCGTTACGATTACTTTATCGACGAGACCATCGAGGCTGGGATTATTCTTGTTGGCACCGAGGTCAAGAGTTTGCGTGAGGGTAAAGCAAGTATCGGCGAGTCCTATGCGGGCGAGACGTCGGGCACGCTAAACCTGTTCAATGCCCATATCCCTGAGTACCCAGCGGCCAATCGCTTTAACCATGAGCCTCGGCGACAGCGGCAACTTCTGGTGCACCGTAAGGAGCGGGACCGGTTGTTGGGGTTGGTGCGGCGCGAGGGCTGTACGATCGTGCCGTTGACGATTTATTTCAACGCCCGCGGTATTGCCAAGGTTCAACTCGGGGTCGCGCGCGGCAAACGCCAAGTGGATAAGCGCCAGAATGAAAAACGTCGTGACTGGCAGCGCGAGAAATCGCGACTGATGCGTGAAAAAGGCTAGCGTTCCGTAATTTTTGGAAGCGATATTCCTTATTGGCGATTTCCATTTTAACGAATAATTAAGGGTAACCTTGCCATAATAAGGCAAGTGGGGCGGCCGATTTAAAATCCTTCGCTGATGTTCGACGGGGCTATGAACAATCAAGATGGTCGCGGATCTCGCTGAAGACGTTTTCGAACATGGTCTCGGTCAGGCGACCAGTATTCGTGTTGTAGCGCGAGCAATGATAAGAATTGGCGAGCAACGGGCCTTCCGGCAATACGTGCATGGCCTGGTGGCCGAATTTGAATGCCGACTTCTTAAGACCGAAAACTTTTAACACCGCGCCATGAGCCAAACCGCCAAGCGCGAGCATCACCCGCAAGTTCTTCATGGCGCCGATCTCGGCCCAGAGGAAAGGCGCGCAGGCATGTACCTCAGCACCGATAGGTTTGTTCTCTGGCGGAACGCACCTTACCGCGTTGGTGATCCGGCAATCGACCAGGTTGAGGCAATCATCCGAGCGTGAATTGTAGGCTCCCTGACTGAAGCCGAACCGGTCCAGAGTTTGGTAAAGCAGATCGCCCGCCCAATCGCCGGTGAACGGACGCGCGGTCCGGTTGGCACCGCGCAAACCAGGCGCTAGCCCCACGATTAGCAAACGACTGTTGATATCGCCGAAAGACGATACTGGCGCGTTATGCCAGTTTGGAAATTTTTCACGGTTTTGGGCACGAAACTCAACGAGACGCGTACAAAAAGGGCAATCGACGCCGGGTTGGCTCGGTTCCGCAGGATTGAGAGACGACACGACTGGATCATTTGCCGCTAAGCGGCGTGCCGTCAGAAGTTACTGCGTCGAGGTGTTACCTCTGGCTCGTCATCCTCGTAATCATCGTCGTCATAGTCATCGTCATCATCATCGACAACACCTTCCGCGTCACGGGGGGGGACGTTTACTTGTGGCGGGCGCGGTGGGCGATCACCGTGAACCCTGGCGATCTGCTCTGACAATGTTTGAAGTTCGAGGAAGACGTCGGCCTGGCGGCGCAATTCGTCGGCGACCATCGGGGGGTGAGAGCGGACCGTGGAAACCACCGTTACCCGCACGCCGCGGCGCTGTACGGCCTCCACGAGTTTGCGGAAATCTCCATCTCCGGAGAAAAGGACAATATGATCAAGACGATCGGCCATCTCAAGCATGTCGATGGCAAGCTCTATGTCCATGTTGCCCTTGATTTTGCGACGTCCCGCCGTGTC
>JAPKDN010000428.1 GCA_028822575.1 Alphaproteobacteria bacterium
GTGAAGGCGGTCGAACGGTCGGTGCCGGTGTGGTGTCGAAGATCATCGAATAACGTAAACACAGACTCTTAACGGATATTACCCACATGGCAGCTAACGTTAGCAACCAAAAAATCAGGATTCGACTGAAGGCCTACGATCACCGGATGATCGACAGGTCGGCGATAGAGATCGTCGATACGGCTCGGCGAACTGGTGCGGTCGTGCGCGGGCCAATTCCGTTGCCGACCCGAATTGAGCGTTTTACTCTTCTGCGTTCCCCGCATAAATACAAGGATTCCCGAGATCAACTCGAGATTCGTGTCCACAAGCGTATTTTGGATATCGTGGAGCCGACCGAAAAAACCGTCGATGCGCTGATGAAACTGGACCTCGCTGCCGGGGTTGATGTTGAGATTAAGCTGGGCTAGGCGATGCTGGAACCCGATAGGAGCAGGACACGATGTCTTTAGGATTGGTGGGAAAAAAAATTGGGATGACCCGTGTGTTTGATGACGACGGCGTATCGACACCGGTAACGGTTGTCGAAGTTGAGCCGAATCGGGTGACCCAGGTTAAAAACGACCTGGCCGATGGCTATGTAGCGTTGCAGACGACTACCGGGTCACGCCGGGCGACTCGGGTCACCAAGCCGCTTCGCGGACATTTTGCGAAAGCTGGCACTGAACCAGGACGAGGACTCTGGGAGTTTCGAGTCGATGTTGAGACGGCAGAAAAATACATCGCCGGGGCTGAACTGACTGTCGACTTATTTGAGGTTGGACAAAAGGTCGATGTGCGCGGCACGACAATTGGTCGTGGATTTGCCGGCGTCATTCGTCGTCATAACTTCGCCGGCGGGCGGGCGACCCACGGAAACTCGAAGGCTCATCGCAAGGCAGGGTCAATTGGTCAGAACCAGGATCCCGGACGGGTGTTCAAAGGCAAGAAGATGGCGGGACATATGGGCAACGTTACCCGGGCTCAACAGAATCTAGAAGTCGTTCGGGTAGATACGGAGCGCAACCTGGTGCTGATTCGTGGATCGGTTCCTGGGCCCCGCGGTTTTGATCTGATTATTCAACCCTCGGTTAAGGGTGTGAAAGTCGCATAGGCACCCTCTATCGGGTAACCCAAGCTAAAGATCTCGCACCGAATACAAGGAAAAGGAAAATAACGTGGAACACGCAGTCGTAAAATTGGATGGCTCAATCGAGCGTCAGGTCAGCCTGGCGGACGCCGTGTTCAATGTCGATTTCAAGGAGCCTCTGGTGCATCAGGTGGTCTCGGCATATCTTGCCGGCGCCCGTGCCGGTACCAGTTCGCAAAAGAATCGCTCAGCCGTCAGTGGTGGTGGAGCCAAGCCCTGGCGCCAAAAAGGCACTGGACGCGCCCGAGCCGGCACCAGCCGTAGCCCGATATGGCGTGGCGGCGGCCAGACATTTGCCGCGACACCCCGTAGTTATGCACAGAAGGTTAACCGAAAGATGTATCGCGGCGCGATCCGTTCAATCCTTTCAGAATTGATTCGGCAGGGACGCGTCCGTATATGCGATGAGATCCAGTTGGACGAACCGAAAACGGCCCACATGGCCGAGGCACTCGGGCAGATGGGTGTGATTGGCAGGACCTTGCTGGTGACAGCCGACTACAACCCAAATGTAACGCTCTCGGCTCGTAACCTGGTGAGCGTTGAGACATTGGAGGCCGCTCAATTGGATCCGGTGAGTCTGGTCGGGAGCGAAAACGTGGTATTCACAGTCGATGCGGTACGTAAAGTCGAGGAAGCATTGCAATGAACCCGGAACGAATTCACCAGGTGTTATTGTCGCCAATCATTTCCGAGAAGAGTACGTTCGCTTCTGATACTGCCAACCAGGTGGTTTTTAAGGTCTTGGCGAATGCCACCAAGCCGGAAATTCGTGAAGCGGTAGAGCAACAGTTCAGCGTATCTGTTGAGGCGATTCAAGTCATAAATGTACGCGGCAAAATGAAACGTTTTGGGCGCACTCCAGGCAAGCAGAAGAACTGGAAGAAAGCTTATGTTCGTCTGGCCCAAGGCCACGATATTGATTTTCTGGGTAGCGGCGCCTGAGCCGGTTGACCAGCTAGAGTGTTTACAGGATAACAAGCATGTCAGTTATTAAGCAAAAACCGACTTCCCCCGGCCGTCGGGGTATGGTTCGGGTAGTCTCGAGCGAGTTACATAAAGGCAAGCCCGTCGCCTCATTGGTTGAGGCAAAAAACTCGATCAGCGGGCGCAATAGTGCTGGCCGCATCACTGTACGCCACCGCGGCGGTGGCCACAAGCGCCATTATCGCTTGATTGATTTCGTCCGCGCAAAGGACGGTATTCCGGCTCGTGTCGAGCGTCTCGAATATGACCCCAACCGAAGTGCTCATATCGCTCTTTTATTGTATGCGGATGGGGAACGCCGCTACATTATTGCGCCCAAAGGTTTAAGTGCCGGCGACTCCGTACTTTCGGGCGGCGACGCCCCGATCCGTACAGGCAATACGCTTCCACTGAAAAACATCCCCGTGGGAACAGTCGTGCATTGCGTGGAGCTAAAACCAGGCAAAGGAGCCCAGTTAGCTCGTTCCGCCGGGGCCTCTGTTCAGTTTTTAGGTCGTGAGGGTACATACGCGTTGATGCGCCTGCGATCCGGCGAGACGCGAAAAGTATTCATTGAGTGCCGTGCTACGATTGGCGAGGTAGGCAACTCTGAGAATTCTCTGCGCAAGCTCGGAAAGGCAGGAGCCAAACGCTGGCGCGGAATTCGCCCAACAGTTCGTGGGGTCGCGATGAACCCAGTGGACCACCCGCATGGCGGTGGTGAAGGACGCACTTCGGGAGGTCGTCATCCAGTCAGCCCCTGGGGCGTACCGACTAAAGGGTTTCGCACCCGTCGTAACAAACGCACCAGTTCAATGATTATCCGTAGACGGAAGAAATAAATATGCCCCGATCGGTAAAAAAAGGTCCTTTTGTGGATCACAGCCTCTGGTCAAAGATCTCTAAGGCCAAAAAAGAAGGGTCGCGCCGGCCGATTAAAACCTGGTCGCGGCGCTCGATGATCATGCCTGAGTTTGTTGGCCTGACGATCGCCGTACATAACGGTCGCCAGCATGTACCGGTGCTCGTTACCGAGAACATGGTTGGCCACAAGCTGGGTGAGTTCTCTGTCACGCGGACATTCCGTGGCCACATCGCCGATCGCAAGGCCAAGTAGAACGAAGGAAAGGAAAGTGCTATGGAAGTAAAAGCTATCGCCAGGTTCGTACGACTTTCGCCGCAGAAAGGACGTTTGGTTGCTGACCAGGTTCGTCAGATGCCGGTGGGCAAAGCATTGGAGTTGCTCCAGTTTAGCCCGCGCAAGGCTGCGACAACCATCCGCAAGGTTCTTGAATCTGCAATTGCGAATGCAGAACATAATCAGGGCGCAGACATTGACGAGTTGAGAGTCAGCCAGATCATGGTGGATGAGGGCCCGGTTGCCAAACGTTGGCGGCCACGGGCAAAAGGACGGGCTAACTCAATAATGAAGCGCACCAGTCATATCACAGTCAGCGTCAGTGATGGCGCCTCAGGGAGTACTTAACAGATGGGCCAGAAGATTCATCCGAATGGGTTTCGCCTCGGAGTCATCCGGGACTGGGATGCAAAGTGGTTTGCCACCGGTAAGGCCTATTCCCGGAACCTGGTCGCTGACCAGATGGTTCGACGGTTCATTCGCAAACGGTTAGCCAATGCGGCTGTCAGCAAGATTGAACTTGTCCGTGCTGGGGAAAACTTGAACGTGACCATCCACACCGGCCGACCGGGAATTGTCATTGGCAAGAAAGGCGAGGATATCGAAAGACTGCGCCGGGACGTTCTGAGATTGAACAACAATGTTCCCGTACAAATAGCGGTCGAGGAGATACGCAAGCCAGAGCTTGATGCCCTTTTAG
>JAPKDN010000429.1 GCA_028822575.1 Alphaproteobacteria bacterium
CGCGGCTGGCGATATACTGCGACGGTTGGTTTCGCCGAGAGGATTCACTATGCATCTCGAAACACGATTGTGGCGGTTCACCGAGGGTGTGCGCGGGCGCATTTTTTTCTCGATGTTCATCGGGCTCATGGCAGCGGGGCTCGGTGTGGCGCGGTTGGCGTTGCTTGGTTGGCTGATCGGACGGGTGTTCGCCGGCGATACGCTCTCGCAGCTGACCACGCCCATCGTCGCCATTGGCGGGGTGATGATCCTGCGCGGCGTTTTCGAGCATTGGCGGACCATGGTCGCGCACAAAACGGCGGCTCAGGTGCAGAAGCATCTCCGGCGCACCTTGTTCGATCGGATCGCGGCGCTGGGCCCGGCCTATGTCGGCAAGCAGCGCTCCGGCGCGTTGACGCTCTCGCTGGTTGATGGCGTGGAGCAGTTGGAGACCTATTTCGGCCAGTACCTGCCGCAGTTGATGGTTTCGTTCCTGACCCCGATCTTCATCTTTGCCTTCGTGGCCTGGATCGATCTGCCGGTGGCGGCTGTTCTGTTCGCTTTCGCCATGATCGCGCTGTTCCTTCCTGCCGCCTGGCACAGCTATGACGTCGCCAATTCCAAGAGCCGGCAGGTCGCCTATGCTAGTTTTGCCGCCGAGTTCCTGGACTCAATCCAGGGCCTCGCGACGTTGAAAGCCTTTGGGCAAAGCGGTCCGCGCGCTGAGTCCCTTGCGTTCAAGGCCCGAGATCTGTTTCAGCGGACCATGTGGGTGCTTGGTACGAACGTGCTGAGTCGCGGCATCACCGATTGCGCCATCACGATCGGCGCCGCCGCCGGTCTGGTGTTGGGCGCGTCCCGGGTCGTGAGCGGTGATATGGAGCTTGCCGGCTTGTTGATTATATTGATGATGGGCGTTGAGATCTTTCGCCCGATGCGTGAGCTGCGCAACGTGTTGCATCAAGGCATGGTTGGCATGTCGGCGGCCCAGGGCTTGTATGCGATCCTTGCCGCGACATCTGATGTCGAGGATGTGCCGGCGAACCCGGCGGCCAGCACGCTGGAGCCGTCGATCGCCTTCGAGAATGTCGTCTTCCGTTATCCCGGCGCGCGCCGGCTTGTGCACCAGGGGTTGGATTTTTCGGTCGCCGCAGGTGAGCGGATTGGCGTGGTCGGCCCCAGCGGTTGCGGCAAGTCCTCGGTCGTCCGGCTGCTGTTGCGTTTCTTTGATCCGGAGCAAGGCCGCATCACGCTCGGCGGCATCGACCTTAGAGAATTGAGTTTCGAGCAGATTCGCCGCGACATCTCCGTGGTCAATCAGGACACCTTCCTATTTCATGGCACCGTTGGCGAGAACATCCGCATGGGCCGCCCCTACGCCAGCCAGCACGACGTGATCGAGGCCGCCCGCGCCGCCAATATCCACGGCTTTATCGATGGCCTTCCCGAGGGCTATGAGACCGTGATCGGCGAGAAGGGCATCAAGCTTTCCGGCGGTCAGCGCCAGCGCGTGGCCATCGCCCGCGCGATCCTGCGTGACACCCCGATCCTGGTGCTGGACGAGGCCCTGTCCGCTGTCGACGCTGAGAACGAGGCGGTGATCCAAGAGGCGCTGGACCGCCTGATGAAGGGCCGTACCACGCTGGTCCTGGCGCACCGGCTTTCCAGTGTCATCGACTGCGACCGGATCATCGTGGTGGACGAGGGCCGGGTCGCAGAAACTGGCAAACATGCCGAGTTGATGAAAACCGGTGGGGTTTACGCGGCGCTCATGCACGAGCAAGCGCGAGATTCCCGTGTTACCGACGACGTAGTGATCACCACGGCGGCGACTGACCGACCAGCGGCGGAAACCCTAGATTCCACCCCCGGTGGCGCCAAGCGCGCGATGACCGAGGGCGTGATTAAGGCTGAGGGGCTGAATTGGTTCCAGGTGGTCACGTCGTTGATGGGCGTGATCATGCCTTGGAAGGGCCGGCTGGGCCTGACTTTCATCTTTGGCGTCACCCGGGTTTTGTCCTTCATTGGCGTTGGCGTAGCCAGTGCGTTGATCGTGCTCAACCTGAAGAACGGCACCCCTTATGATCAGTATCTGATCTGGCTCTGGGTTCTGGCGCCTATGGCTGGGGTCGTCCACTGGCTGGAGTCCTGGGTTGCCCATGACATGGCGTTCCGCCTACTCGCCGAGATGCGGGTTGATGCGTTCCGCAAGCTCGACGCTCTGGCGCCGGCCTATCTGGTGCGCCGTCGCACCGGTGATCTGATGAGCCTCGCCACCCATGATATCGAGCTGATCGAGTATTTCTTTGCCCATACCGTCGCGCCGGCCTTTGTTGCGATCTTGGTGCCGGCGCTTGTCGTCTGGTTCCTTGGTATCCAAAGCGTTTGGATCGCGCTGGCCCTGGTGCCGTTCCTAGCCGCGGTTAGCCTCAGTCCGTTCCTGATGCGGGGCCGCGTCGACGAACTCGGCTCCAAGGCGCGGGAGGCGGCGGGAGAGCTCGGTGCCTTCGCCGTGGATTCCGTCCAGGGCCTCGGCGAGATCGTCACCTTCCAGGATGAGAAACGCCGGGCCGAGGGTTTCGACAAGCTCGCCGATCATCACATTGCGCTCCGGCTACCATTCTTTGGCGAGCTTACAAAGCAACAAAGCCTGCTGGAGATCTTCACTGGTCTTGGTGGTCTCTCGGTGGTTGTCACCGGGGCTTCTCTGGCCGGCTCCGGCGCGATCGACCCCGGCATCCTGCCGCTGATTACCCTGCTTGCCATGTCGGCTTTCCTGCCGGTCTCCGAAATCGCCCAGATTGGCCGCCAGCTCGCCGATACCCTTGGCGCCACCCGGCGCTTCTACGCGCTGGAGAACGAACCGATCCCGGTCACGGACGGTCCTGGTGCGCCGATGGTTGATGTGGGCACAGCCGGTCTCGCGCTGGAAGGCCTAAATTTCACCTATCCGGGCCAGGGCCGCCATGCGCTGGCAGCCATCAATATCGAGATCCCCGCTGGCCAGACCGTGGCCTTGGTCGGCACCTCTGGCGCCGGCAAGACCACGACTGCGCAGCTTCTGATGCGGTTCTGGGACCCGGACGAGGGGCGGATAACGCTGAACGGCACCGATCTGCGGGACTATACCGTCGATGACCTGCGAGGTCGGATTGCGTTGGTGGCCCAGGACACCTATTTGTTCAACGATACCCTCAAGGCCAATGTCATGATCGCCCGACCGGAGGCCAGCGAGACCGAGCTCACCGACGCTCTCAAACATGCCGCCTTGGACAGCCTGATCGGGACTCTGCCCGATGGCCTTGAGACCATGGTGGGCGAGCGTGGGACTAGTCTGTCCGGCGGTCAGCGCCAGCGTGTCGCTATTGCCCGGGCTTTCCTGAAGGACGCTCCGATCCTGATCCTGGACGAGGCGACCAGCCATCTCGACGCGGTCAACGAAGCGGCGGTGCGCCGGGCGCTTGATGTGTTGAAGGCGGAGCGCACGACGGTGGTGATCGCGCATCGGCTATCCACCATTCGCGACGCTGACAAAATCGTCGTCCTCGAGGAAGGCCGTCTCATGGAAACCGGTACCCATGATGAACTTCTCGCGGCGGGCGGCCTCTACGCGACCCTAGTCTCGCGCCAACTCGCCAGCGCTCAGCAAGCTGCGGAGTAAGCGAAACGACCGTGGCCGAGACATGCCGCGCTTCTCATGTCCAGACCTCAAAATATCATCTCCCCGACGGAGGTTAGGGCAGATGCACCAGGCCAATCAACGCGATGGTTGATTGATCACTGGCTCGGCGGTGTGGATGATTGGAGATCGAGTCATTGCCTCCAGGCCAGTCATCAGCCACCGGGCTAGGTGACCCGATATTCAACGAACCAGCGCGCCGGATGCGCCGACCTCGACCTTACAAAAAATTATTCGGCCAGATCATCGTGCGCCACATATGCGCCGTCGGGCT
>JAPKDN010000430.1 GCA_028822575.1 Alphaproteobacteria bacterium
GCGCACCTTTCATCTTTCAGTCGCCTGTTACCCCCAAAATTCTCAGGGAATTCCAACACATTCACCCGGACGGATGCGGAAATAGCTGCCTAGACAACCCAAAAACGCAACCCTTTTAAAGCCAATCGACATTTGTCGAAAAATTCCATAGTCAAACGCGTATCGTGGGTCAATTTAAAGCATGAACGAAGCGAAATTCGTTCAAAAACCAAAGCCCCGTCGAAAGCTTTCGACTGTCACGTATTGAAAATTATCTAAAATTTCGCGTTGCATCTGTTCGCGATCTCGTATGGGATAGTGTCGACGACGCGCTTTTTATGACTGCGGAAAGAATTTGAAACAATCGCACGTTTTGGGTCAGTGTTTCCGATTGCAACATTGGTATACTAGGCCATCTTCACGAAAAGGTTCTCATGAACTTTGAACGCATCGGTCAGGCTAGCGCCGGCGTCGAAGGGACCGGCATCGGGCTGAATATTTAAAAAAACACGAGGAACTGATGAATGGAAAAATCGAATACGAGTCCGTTTTGAACGTCAGCAGAACGTTTTGGATAGAACTATCCAGGTCTTCGCAAGAACTAGCGCCGTTGTATCGCTAATCGAACACTCATCGCTACCGCCTAGCCCAACCCATTACCACCTATACATTCGCCGGCGCGTCAAAGCTGTCCAACACGTGCCCCGGCCCCTTGACGAGATCGGCATAGCCTTTTCCGTCAAAGACCTTGATGCCGTTGACCCAAACGCCATCGATACCCGTGGGCGAGCGTAACGTGCGGGTGCCACCGCCAGGCAAATCGTTGACCCGGGTCGGGCCAGACATGCCCACCGTGGCGGGATCGAACATCAGCAAATCCGCTTGGGCGCCAACCACGATGCGGCCCCGGTCTTTGATACCGTAAAGAGCGGCCGGATGGCTAGTCAGACGGCGGATACCCTCGACCAGATCGAACTCCCCCTGCTCCCGCACCCAATGGCCGAGGAAGTAGGTCGCGAAACCGGCGTCACACATGAAGATTAGATGCGCGCCGGCATCCGATAGCGATACCACGCCGGACTTGTGCTTCAGTATGCCCGCGACACCCTCGTCAGCAGCGTTGAGGAACCGGCCAACCACGGTGGTCTCCAGGTTCTCGTCCAGTGCCAGATCGCAGAATGCGTCGACTGGGTCGCTGCCCTTAGCCGCCGCGATCTGTGCCACGGTTTGCCCCAACAGCCCCATGTTGCGGTCCTCGGCGGGAAGCGTAATCTCAACTTTATTCCAATCGCCATAGAAGATCCCCCCCGGTTTTGGCGCCGCCAGATTAGCCCGAAACTTGTCGCGAAAGGACGGATCGGCATAGGCTTTCGCCAGCACTTCCGGCGGCGCGGCCTTGATGTTGGCAAAGGCATCATGGCTATAAAACGGGTACGGATTAGCCGGTGTGAAATCCATCGAAAACGGCTGGCAAGTCACCTGGGCATAAACCTTATTTCCACGGCCACGGGCGGCGGCGCAAGCATCCAGAATCTCGTGTGCCCGGCCCGGCAATGCCTCGTTATACATGGTCAGTGCAGTGGTCATAAACACCGAACCGCCGCTCGCCTCGGCTATGCTTTCCATCACTTCGACGGTGCCGCGGGCGCCAGAGGCGATCTGGAAGACGCCATGGCCCCTTCCCTTCATCAACCCCGCTAATTCCCGCACCTCGTCATCGCTGGCGATGGTTGAAGGCATGGGAACGCCTTTCCAGCCCATATGGTTGGGAGAGAAGGATGAGGCAAACCCAATCGCGCCGGCGGCCAGCGCTTCCTTCACTGCGATCTTCATCGCCGCCATCTCGGAATCCGTCGGCTTGGCCCGCTCGGACCCTTCCTTGCCCATGACGGCAGTCCGGGTAACCGAATGACCGGCCAGCACGGCGGTATTTGGATAGACGCCTTTGTTTCTCAAAAATTCCATATATTCCGGGAAGGTCTCAAACCCCCAATTGATGCCGGTAACCAATGCGTTCAGATCCATTCCCTCGACGACAGAAAGGTTCGAGGCCACAGTCTCGCGCAGATGCGGCGGGCATGGGGCGATGCCGAACCCGCAATTACCCATGACCACGGTTGTAACGCCTAACGATGGCGAGGGTGAGGCAGTGGAGTCCCACGTCATCTGGGCATCGTAATGGGTGTGCGTGTCGATCACGCCGGGGGAAAGGACACGGCCATCGGCCTCCACCGTCTCGGCGGCGCTTTCAGTAATGTCACCAATCTCTACGATCTTACCATCACGGACAGCGACGGAAACCCGCTGTTCCGGATTGCCCAGCCCATCGATCACCCGAGCGCCCTTAATTACTAAATCATGCATCGCCGTACCTCCAGCCAGGACGGTAAATCCGTCCGTAGACATGATAACCCTTTGACCAGCGTCAAAGAAGCAAGTGCACGGGCTTATCAGCCAGACGATCAAGAGTGCTGAGACGGCCTGAAGAATGACATTTTCAGCAAAAGCTGAGAATTATCTGGGTCCATGAAGTAAATGGCCACTCCAAGTCCCAGCAACAACTCTTACAAACCGAACGAAGGATCACTCAGGGGAAGAAACAATCGTCGATTTACGCAGCCTAAGCCACCATGTTTTTAGAAATGTAACGACCATCCTCAGGGCCCGAGAACATCGCGCCGATCTGTGGGTGACCAACTGGGCCGTTGTCGCTGTCCTCGACTAGGTTTTGCTCAGAAACATAAGCGACGTAATAGCTTTCTGGGTTTTCGGCGAACAGATGATAGAAGGGTTGGTCACGCCTGGGGCGCTTCTCCGCCGGGATTGACTGATACCATTCCTCAGAATTGCCGAATTCGGGATCCACATCAAAAATGACTCCACGGAAATCATGGATTCGGTGGCGCACGATCGCGCCAAGCGCGAATTTGGACTCGATGATCTTCATAGTCACTTCATTGGGTTGTCTTTTCATCATGGCCGGAATATTGGCCCAAAGCGTCGCCACGTCCAGTGAAATCCCCCAACTCTCCTAACAAGCGCGCTACCCTGGGCATCAACCATGGCGATGTTCGCTGTCGACACGGATATTAGGGGATCTAAAATGCTGGACGAGGCCTTACTTTCCATCAATCAGGTCACCACCCGCGAACAATGGTCGCTGCGCGAAGCGGTGGAAGGGTACGCGCGTCAAGGCGTTCACGGGATCGCTGTCTGGCGCAACAAGATGCATGAAGGCGGCGGCGTCGGTGAGGCGGCGCGCCTGCTCGAGGACAACGCCATGCAGGTCTCCGGGTTTTGTATTGGCGGATTGTTAAGCACTTCCGACGCGGCCGAATTCCAGCAACGTCTGGACGACAACCGCAGGGTTATCGAGGAAGCGGCGGCGATCAAGGCGCGCGCCGTGGTCTTCGTCGCCGGCGGCCTACCCGAGGGATCGGCGGATCTTGACAGAGCCTATGGTCAGGTTTTAAAGGGCCTTTCCATTCTGCTACCGGAGGCCAAGGCTGCAAACGTTACCTTGGCATTGGAGCCGTTGCACCCGATGATCGCAGCGACGCGTTCTGTGCTGACAACCATGAAACAAGCCAATGACTGGTGCGACCAGCTGGGCGATGGGCCGGAACTTGGGATCGCGGTCGATACCTATCATCTCTGGTGGGACCCAGAGCTTGAGTGTGAGATCGCCCGGGCAGGTAAGCGGATCGCAGCCTTCCACATCAATGACTGGTTGTTAGACACCCAGGATCTGAGGCTGGATCGCGGCATGATGGGTGACGGCGTGATCGATATCCCAAAGATCCGCAGCTGGGTCGAGGCCGCCGGCTTTTCTGGGCACCGAGAGGTCGAAATCTTCTCTGAACGCAATTGGTGGCGTAAATCCGGGGATGAAGTGGTCAGAGTGATCAAGGAGCGCTATCAGACGGCGGTTTAACACGCGCTCAATCGGATA
>JAPKDN010000009.1 GCA_028822575.1 Alphaproteobacteria bacterium
TTATGATCAAGCGCGATCGTCTCGAGCTCCGCCTTTGAGTGATGTGCGAACCACGGCATCACCAGATCGTCGACTTCTTCGGGATATTGCGTCCCCATGGCGCGCAGTCTCTGGTAGCGCGGTTGCTCGGCCCAATCTGGACTACTCTTCGCCTTGACTAGGCGGTTCCGCTCATCGCGGGTCCGCCCGCAGATACAGACTTGGCCATCCTTGCAGGGAAGGATAAAAAACGGATAAGCGCCGCCCGATCCGGAGGCACGTCGTCCGCTGCGCCGCCATTCCAGGCCGTGATGTCCATAGAACCGGCAAATACTGGCGACGCAGCTGGCTAGGACATCTGCCGGCGCGATGTCGACGACCTGTCCCCTTTTCGCCGGTGGACCTGGGCACTGGCCTGCACGCGATCATTGCTATCATGGGTGCTATCATTCAGCGCGGCGTCACTGGCGAGGGCATAAATCTGGAGGCGTCGTTGTTTGATACAGCGATCAGTTTACTCGGCTATTTCCTGCAAGGCTTTTGGCAACGTGGAGTCGAGCTGTTGCGGGTTGGCTCCGGTCATGAATCGCTGTGTCCTTATCAATCCTTCGAGACCAAGGACAAGCCGTTGATCCTGGGGATCGCCAATGATGCATTATGGCGAACCTTCTGTGATCCCGTGGGAGAGCCGGCGCTTGTCAGCGATCCCCGTTTCGCCTCAAGCGCAGACCGGGTGAGCAACCGCCCGGTGGCGGTGGCCGAGGTCCAGCGTATCATGGTGGCCCGCACCCGCGTGGAATGGACATTATTGTTCGAGGATCACGGTATCCCGCACTCGCCGGTGCATAATCTGGGTAAGTTGGCGGACCATCCCCATACCGAAGCCTCGGACATGATTCTTGGGTACCGGAACCAAAACGGTCGCGATCTCAAGGGCGTCGCTTCGCCGATCCGGGTAAATGGGGAACGCCCAGCGCTGCGCCGCCCGCCGCCGTCGCTTGGGCAGCACAGCGTCGCGATATTGTCGGAGCTTGGCTATAGGACGGAAGAGGTGGCGGCGCTTGTTGATGACGCGGTGGTTTACGCGGGCGAGTGAGGAGCGGGCGGCGTTCAAAGCCGCGATCCGCCAGCTGGCTGATCATCGTGCCCCCTACCAGGGCGTTCCCTTGGGCACATAGTCAAACAAAACCTGTGGCAGCAACAAGGCGAAGTCCGGGAAAGCCATGAGCAGTCCCAAACAGACGAAATGCAGGACGATGAAAGGGACAACGCCCTTGTACATATCCACCAGACGTATTTCCGGTGGGCTGATGCCGCGCAGGAAGAAGATCGCCGGCGCCATTGGTGGAGTCAGATAGCTGGTCTGAATCACCACCAGAAACATGATGCAGAACCATACATCGTCGACGCCCATGGTCCGCAGCACCGCGACCGCGACCGGCAGGATGATGATCATGATCGAGATGAACTCGAGCACGAAACCGGCGATGAAGGTGAGGCCCATCATGATGGCCATGGTCCCCCAGGGCCCGAGGCTCGCGGCTTCGAAAGCGTTGCGCACCGAACTGATCCCGCCGAGCGCGACGAAAACGCCGGCGAACATGATCCCGCCCAGTAGGATGGTTAGGATCATGGCGGTAATTTGCAAGGTCTTGAGGAACGCTTCCTTCAGGATCGCGTTACTGTAGGTCCCATAGAGCATTGTCAGTATGATAGTTCCGGCGGCCCCCATGGCAGCGGCTTCGGTCGCCGTCGCCCAACCCAGCATGATCGTGCCCAGGACCGAAAAGATCAGCACGAAAAGCGGCACCAGGGACGTCGCGATAATCATCAGCTTATCGGAAAGGGATGGCTCCGAGCCGGGCTCGATCTCAAGCGCCGGCGCGTCCTTGGGCCAGATTATGCTGCGCGTCATGATGTAGATCACATAGAGCCCGGCCAACAGCAGACCCGGAAGCATGATGCCGACGAATAAATTACCGACGCCGACACCGGCGATCGGGCTCATGATCACCACGACGACCGAGGGTGGGATGATAGTCCCGAGCGAGCCGCCGGCGCAGATCGTCCCGGAGATTAGTTCCTTGTTGTAGTGATGCCGCAGCATGACCGGGATTACGAGCATGCCGACCACTGCTTCGGCGGCGCCTACCACGCCGCTGGCTGCGGCAAAAATCACACAAAGTAGCACCGTACCGATCGCCAAGCCGCCGGGCAGCTTTCGAGTGAAAAGATGAATCGCCTCGAACAGTTTTTCGGCGATCCCGGATCGCTCCATCATGCATCCCATGAAGATGAATAATGGGACGGCAGAGAGCACGTAATACGAAGCGATATCGTCGACCTTGGAGACGAGTTGATGCACCAACACGTCGCCAAAACGGTAGAATCCGAAGAAGACCGCGACCCCCATCAGCGAGAAGGCAACCGGGAACCCAATGAAGATACAGATCATTAGGGCCGGAAACATCATCAGGCCTATGCCAAGGGTCATTAACAATTCTCCCAAGCGCTTAATAGCCGCGCTCAAACGCCACGATTGATCCACCTGCGTCGTGCCCTTGCCAACGGGGCGGAACATAATCTAGCGGCGCGGGCTGACCAATCCCCGGTTCGCGTTAAACACGTCAATGGTATCGACGCCGCTATATTCCGGCTCTTCCGACTTGAGGAGCGGGATACGACCCACCGGTGACTGTTTTTCTGAAGTGACCGAAAGATGGAGGCATCAAGTTGATAACGAAGATGGAATTGCTAGTGGCATCACGCTGTGGTTGTCCTCATTGAGAATGGTTGGTTTTCTTACGCTAATTAATTTTTCCGGGTGGTCTCATGAGCGCACGCGACACAGAGCAGGGTCGAGATTCAGTGATGGCGCCGTCTCTGGGCGAGGACCTCATAGAGTATTAATTTGAGCACGGATGGGCCGACAGTTTGCGCGTCGTACCTCCGAAAGTGGAGAAAGTCGATGCCGTGATCAAGGCGATCGTTAAGCCTTGGTTCACTCCGAATGGCGTTCAGGCAACCACCCATATGGACTCGGCGCTGGTGATTGTGAACGGCCCGATCGCACGGGAAATTGGCATGAATGGCGGCGTCAACTCCTTTGGGTCGGGCAACCGCGCCAATGCCACGATCGGCCGCGCGCTTCGGCTGATCATGTTCCATGTTGGTCGTGGTCGGGCGCCGGATCCCGACAAATGTGCCCCTGGTAACCCGCCAAAATACTCGTATTGCATCGCTGAGAACGGAGCCGAAAGTCCGTTTGCTCCCTATCACGTGGAGCAGGGCTATCGGGGGAATCGACGGTCGTCACCATTACTGCTGAGGCGCCGCATAGTGTCACCGATCATCAATGCAACGATTCAGAAGGTATCCTCGGTACCATATGTTCGGTGATAAGCACTATCACCCAGAATACCGCGGTCCTAAGCGGTCATTGCGCGGTGGCCCTCGGCCTGGAGCATGCCAGGACGATTGCCGACGTCGATTGTGCCGGTGGCCTTTGCAACCTCTAAGAGGGAGTTCTTCCATGTTGGATATCGCCACATCGGCCGGCCAATGGATTTTTGACCCGCGTGGCGTTGTCTCCGTGGAGTCGCAGCCATTATCCGAGCGCAGGACATCCCTCGTGGGATTGCGTCTTGGGATCCTCAACAATTCGAAATGGGACGCCAATAAGCTGTCGCGCTGCGCAGCGGCAGCCCTTGGTGCGAAAACCGAGCTTGTCGTCGTGAACTATTACGTTAAAAAAACATGGGTTTTGAACCACGCGTCGGTTGAAATGACCGAGGAAATTGCTCGGTGTAACGACATCGTTCTGACTGCCATCGGCGATTGTGGCTCCTGTTGCTCATGCTGTATCCGCAACACCGTGGCGCTGGAGGGTCTTGGTATCCCGACCGCGCTGATCATTACCACGGAGTACGTCAATGAAACCCACCTGACGCGGGCGGCCATTGAAATGCGTGAGCTTAGGCCGGTGGTCATTGGTCGCACCGTAAGTTCGATCACCAAAGAGGAAGCTGCGCAACGCGTGGCGGTGATACAGGTTCAGGCCAGGGAAGTTTGGCTGGGTATGCGGCTGGGTATCGAAACGCGTGGTCTAACCTATCCGATGGGCTAGCGACGCCGTTTCCGCAGAGTAACCTGACGTTCGACCAACTGGCGCCGCAGGTTGTTGAGAACCTTTTTTAGCCGAATGCACTCCGAATATTGCTGTTTCTACAGCATTGAGTTCAGAAAAAAGTTGAGCGAGATCGCAAGGTCTATAAGGATTTGGCGCTGGAGTGGATCTCGGTCTTGGCCTTGTATGCAGCCAGCCAAGACCAAACGCGTCCCCCGGGTCACCTCTTCCACACGATGCAGGAAATGAGTCGGATAAATCACGCAATGGCCTGCGGGCAATTTATATCTTTCCGTTTTCAGCTCTGTGCTGAGAGCAAGCGCACCCCTGTAATATTCCTTGGTCTCATTGAGGAAAACCTCCAGCAACATGTCGCTTAGTTGACCGCCGTCATTGCTCAACACCGCGTTGTCGGAATGGTCGTTATATCGCATGCCAGTTGTGTAAGGACTAACCAGGAAAGGTGATAAATGCCGTGGCGCGGCAATGACCTTAAAATCATTTCTGTTTGCTAGCGCTTGTTCGATTTCGATGATATTCGCCCGTACCGTGTCGGTGCCCCGGAAATTTCGTTATCGTTCTTGGCGTTTTTGGCCGAGCCGCTGGCGGTTTTCATCCCGTCGACAAAGATCGAGCTCTCTGCTAATCGCCTGATCTAGTCCAAAGTCGTGGCGGTAAGAATGCTCGGCAGGACGAAAATCATCACTAACCCACTGGGGATGGAGAAGGGTTTCGACGCGCCTACCAGCACGCTATCAGTCGATTTTGGCATACCTGAGAAAATGATTCGTCAAACCCCCGTGATCCGAGGTCCGGTCCGTTCAAGAAATCGACACAACTCATTTGTTCCTTGGCCCCAGTCGGCATCTTGCTTTTGATTGCCTCTTGCTCCTCGTGGCATGGCACACTACGTCTTCCTCCGAAGGATATCGAAGTGAACGGAGAGTGCTAATGTCGGCGGCGGAAGAAGCGGGAGACTTGGATGCCGGGAAGTTTCGAGACGCCCTTGTCACGGCTTCTGGAGAGACCCGCGCCTATGTTGAACTCAAGTCGCTGGAAACGTTCTGGGTCAATACCGGCACGCTCTGCAACGTGACCTGTGCTAATTGCTATATTGAGTCCTCGCCGCGCAACGACCGGCTTTCCTATATCACCCGGTCCGAGGTTGCGGCCTATCTTGAAGAGATCGATATGGACGCTCTTGGCACCAAGCTGATCGGATTTACAGGGGGTGAGCCGTTCATGAACCCAGACATGGTCGCCATGCTGGGCGATACTCTGTCTCGCGGCCATCAGGCCTTGGTCCTGACCAACGCCATGAAGCCAATGCATCAACGCCAAGCCGGATTGCTAGGGCTTCGGCAATTGTACGGCGGTCAGCTGGTCCTTCGAGTGTCCGTTGACCACTACACATCCGCCAGACACGAGGCGGAGCGTGGCACCGGTACCTGGGCGCCTATGATCGAGGGGTTGAATTGGCTGCGGGAGCACGGATTTTCCCTCAATATCGCCGGTCGTAACATCACGGGAGAGCCAGAGGCCGCCTTGCGGGCCGGTTATGGAAGGATGTTCAAAGATCTCGGCTTGTCTCTCGACCCGCTTAATCCGCTGGACCTCGTGGTCTTCCCCGAAATGGACGCCCGCGCCGACGTGCCTGAGATCACCTCGGCCTGCTGGGAAATTCTATCGGTGTCGCCGGATGCTCAGATGTGCGCTTCCTCGCGCATGGTCGTAAAACGCAAAGGTGCGGAAAAACCATCGGTGGTCGCCTGCACGCTAATCCCTTATGATGAGCAGTTCGAACTCGGTAGCACCCTGGCTGAGGCCGATCAACGGGTCCAATTGAACCATCCCCACTGCGCCCGCTTCTGCGTCCTAGGGGGAGCATCCTGTAGCGCCTAGGGAAGTTGCTGGACTGGCATCACGGCTTAAAATTACTTCATCTTCGAAAGACTGGTTCGCGTGGTCCCGCACCGGTCAGTTATTAAGTGTGTTTTTTCGACTTGACGTATTTTATTAAATTTTTATATAAATGATATGTTACGAGCCTCACTTAATGGCGGTGAATTTGGTTTGATAGACTGAAACCTATAGATTTTCCCTGATTTACTTGGTTATGGAAAGGTAGCTCGACAATGGTGATCGACCTGACTGGCCGATTTCCAACGGTGCCGTTGCTTTTGCATCGCCCGACTGTGCCTACGTCACCCGACGATGGTGCCACCGACCCTGCGCGTGTGCAAAACCGTGGCCGTCCGGCCGAGGCCGAGCTCATTAGCGAAGCGTCCGAGGAAGAGGCGGGGCGCTGGCGGGCCAATACCCAAAGTCAAAAGGTAGCGGGTCAGGTGCCCGCGACGCCCAATCCCAACGCGCCGCGTGGCTCCATCATCGATATCGAGGTTTAGCACCCCGCGTCGCCCCGGCCCAACGTCAACCTCGCCGGGGGCGCTTCCCGCGTCTGGAGCCGGGCTTCTCTTCTCCGGGTGCCGCGAATAAATCCGCCGTCGAGCCTGTTAAGGCCCCCACTTTTTCCACGATGGCGGCCAGATCTGGCACCGCGCCTCTCTCGCCTTCGTCTAGCGCCTCCCGCATCGCCCGCACATGCTCGGCCGAGGTGCCGCAACAACCGCCGATGATCCTGGCGCCGAGATCTCGGGCCAGTTGGGCGAAGTCCGCCATCAGTTCCGGCGTGCCGTTGTAGCGGATCGCACCGTCGATATATTCCGGGATACCGCAATTCGCCTTGGCGATCAGGATGTCGCCCGCGCCGGTCTTGTCGTGCATACTCAGCAGGCCGGCCAGCAGGTCCTGCGCGCCGGTGCCGCAATTGCCCCCATAGCCCACGGGTTTGTCTTCCAGGCCAGCGATGATTTCCACCAGGCGGCTGGGTGTTATTCCCATCATGGTGCGCCCGTTCGTGTCGAAAGAGAGCGTGCAACAGGCCTTAAGCCCGACGTCGCGGGCCGCTTCAAGGGCCGCCAAAAGCTCGTCTTCGGACGACATGGTCTCGATCCAGGCAACATCGGCGGCGCCATCCTTGAGGCCGGCCATCTGGGCGGCGAAGGAGGCCACGCCGTCGGCATGGGAGAGCGGCCCAAGAGGCTGAAATAGATCACCGGTGGGGCCGACCGAACCGGCGAGGACGACCTTTCGCCCCGAGCGCGCAATCTCCTCGCCGAGGAGCTCGGCCGCGAGGCGATTGATCTCATGGACACGATCATCTAACCCGTGCAGCTTCAACCGATTGGCGGTGCCGCCGAAGGTATTGGTCAAAACAATATCCGAGCCGGCGGCGATGAAGGACCGGTAATGGGCGCGGACCTGCCTGGGTTCATCCAGATTCCAAAGCTCCGGCGCCTCGCCATGCGGGAGGCCAATCGCGAACAGATTAGTCCCTGTGGCGCCGTCCGCCAGCAGAACGCGGCGTTCTTTCAGGAGTGTCTCGAGTAATGTGCTCATAGTGCACCTCTGCTGGAACTCTCACATTCAATGGGGCCGGAAACCTGATCGCATTCTCTGGAAATTACAATGGAACCATCATCAATGATACGGTCCGTCCGCAGTATGACCGAATGATCATATGACCTTGGAGACCCTGCTATGCCAGCGGGTGACATCGAATATCGGATCGAAGGTGACGCCTCGTGGCTTTTTACCATTGTGCTGGAGCCGGGCGAGGCGGTGGGGGCCATGGTGATGATGAGCCCGGGCATCGAGATGTCGACGGAGATGCTGGGGGTATCATGGGCAGTTTGTTCCGCAGTTTCTCCGGCGAGACCTTCTTCATGCCGTTCTTCATCAACACCGCCGATGACGTCCGCACCGTCAGCTTAGCCTCGGCGATCCTGACCAGATCAAGGCGATTGACCTTTCCTGGAATGGGGAGTTATTTTTTGCCAGCGTGACGCTTATCTCTGTAGAGCCAAGGGTGGTGGGATCAGCTTCGCGCTGACCAAACGGCTGATCTTGGGCCTATCTGGCAGCGAGGGTTGATCCTGCAGAATCTGGAGGGAGATGGCAGGGCATTCCTGGGCGCCGGCTGCACCCTAATCGAGCGCACGCTCGCCCTGGCGCTGAAGCGACTGATGCCCGCGGATCAATGGTAGGGGCGCTCGACACACACACGCAGAATCGTTGTCAAGATCTAGGCTCGCAATTAGGTGCCAATATTACCGGCTTCAGCGCTCTCCGGGCCCGATCTGGGCGAATTTCGCGATTGTGCGGTCAACGGCAGAGCGCAGGATTGGGTCGGTTGGCAACACCGCCGCATTGGGCAGCGAGAGCATGATCTGGAGCAACTCACTATCCACGCCGCAGATCAGCTCGGCGAGCAGCTTGCCATTAATTGCGCCCTTGGTCATCGGCGCCGCGTCCGACGACACGATGGCCCACAGGCCGTCGCTGACCGCCTCGAAGGTTGAACCCTCATTGCTTGTATAGCCGAGGATAACACCCCAGGTTCCGGCGAATTCAATTTCGTCGAGGTCAGGCTAGCGCCGGGCAATGCTGTTTCGGTGGTTGCTCACTACCCCGGCCATCAGTTCAGGCGAGAAGCGTTTTTCGCGGGCGTAATACAGAGAATTGCGCATGAAAATACGCCGGTCGCGGGTCAGCCGGACGGCGCTGCCATTGGTATTGGCCGGGAGCAGGCCGAACTCTCCAAGCGAGCCTACCAACTCCATCTTTGCGTCACTTAGCAGCCGGGACAGGCTGGCTAAGGTGGCGAGCGGGACGATCCGATGTTTAAAAACCCCTAATTTCTCGGAATAGAGATTGGTGCAGACGATGACCTGCTTGGCCTCGATGACCCCGCCGGGCCATTCCAACCGAAAACTGCCGGTGGTCCCGATCTCAAGCACCGGGCTTTCCTCATAAAGTGTCGTGTTGATTGGCAAGGCCGCCACCAAGCCGGGTATCATCGCCGCCGGTGATCTGCTCCCGCACGTCACAGTCGACCGTGACGTGCGGGAGCAGGAGCATTTCCAGACCAGCCGCCACGCTTTGCAACTCCGGCTCTGCGTTGGCCTCGGCGGCGACGAAGATCCGCCCCCATTCGCTCCAATCGCATTGAATTTGGTACTGCTGCACCGATTTGCGGAGATAGGCGGTGCAGGCGGTCATCAAATGGTTCTTGTTCTTCACCGCCTCGAGATGGTGCATGCTGCCGTGGCTGTGATGGTCGCGCATGAAACCGTCATTACGTCCGGATGTCCCGCAGCCCACCCGGGCCGCCTCGACCAGCGCGACACGTTTATCCGGCCTCAGTCCACCAAGCCGCTGCGCCACCGCGTTGCGACAGGTCCCGGCGCGGATGACCGCGAAATCAATGGCTATTTGTCCGTCGGCGACACGCGCCGCAGGCGGTGGCAAGGACTCGTACAAGCCGTTTGTCGGGTCATCACCCGGAGGTTTTTGGCTTTTTTGGCGCGCGAGAACAAGCTGAGTACTTGCCCTGCCTATTGGCCAATGCTTTCATAACGCGGCGCGAGGCAGTGAAGAGCGTGGGTTCATATCTTTGCGACGTCGGCGACTACCAACGCGGAAACACCCAAAGACTGCCGAGATGGTCATCGTTATTTCGACGCGACCTTGTCCTGGGTCTTGGTTTCGAAGTCACCGGCGTCATGGCGTTGGTGGAGTTGTTCCGAGAGCTTTCCGTTCACCCGATTGACCATGCGCCCGCGCTTGACGGCCGCACGCTCGGCGATTTCATCGCGCCAGCGAAGCACATTGGTATAGGTATGCGTTTCTAGGAATGTCGCCGACTCGCCGTACATCGCGCCGGTAGTCAGATTGCCATACCAGGGCCAAATCGCCATGTCAGCGATCGTGTACTCATCGCCCGCCATGAATTGATTATCAGCAAGGTGTCGTTCCAGAACATCCAGCTGCCGCTTGGTTTCCATCGCGAAACGGTCAATGGCGTATTCGATCTTGGTGGGGGCATAGGCATAGAAATGACCAAACCCGCCACCGAGATACGGCGCGCTGCCCATTTGCCAAAACAACCAGTTGAGGCATTCCGCACGCTTGGCCGGATCGACAGGGAGAAATTCCCCAAACTTCTCGGCGAGGTACAGCAGAATGGAGCCGGATTCGAAAACCCGTGTAGGTGTCGCGGTGGAGTGATCCATCAAGGCTGGAATCTTGGAATTAGGGTTGACGCCCACAAAGCCGCTGCCGAATTGGTCACCGTCGCCGATCTTGATCAGCCACGCGTCGTATTCCGCGCCGGAATGTCCAAGCGTCAGAAGCTCCTCCAACATCACCGTGACCTTTACCCCATTCGGCGTGGCGAGGGAGTAAAGCTGCAGCGGCTGTTTCCCAACCGGCAGATCCTTCTCATGGGTCGACCCGGCGATTGGACGGTTGATGCTTGCGAACCGGCCGCCAACATCCTTGTTCCATTTCCAGACGCTCGGCGGGGTGTATTCGGATGAGGTGCTCATTAAGCGATTCCATTGCGGGTGATGCGGCGGTCCGGTCGGAAGGATTGGTGTTCGTCGTGACGTGCCTCAAGAGCCAAGGGGCGTAAACAGCATTGCGGCGGCCAAATGGGACCTTGCCACGTCAAAATCAAGGGCGCGTCGTGTATCCGGGTAACAGGCTAAATTACCGTCTGAGACCCGGCGATCGCGGTGCGATGCATGCGGCGACGCTGGTTAACGTTATCATAGGGCATGACCAGATGCATGGTCCAGGTGTTGTCCCACATCACCACGTCATGCGGGCGCCAGGAATGCTCGTAGACGAAGCGGTCCTGACTGGCCCATTCCGCCAATTCCTCGACCAACGCCTTGGTTTCGGCATGACCCATGCCGCTGATCGTCTCCATATAGACAGGACTGATATAGAGCGATTGACTCCCGTCCGGGTGTGAGCGGACCAGTTTGTGATGCACCGGCGGTACGCTTGCCGCCTCCTCCGGTTTCATCGGCGCCAGATCACGATGGGTGCGCATATAGGCGAAGCTGTGGGTCGCCGAACGGCCCTCAATCCGCGCGCGCAGCGCCGCCGGCATCTCGGCCAGCGCGGCGTGCAAATTAGCGAAACGGGTCTCGCCACCGCCACCCTGGATCACCTCGATACCATGCAAGATCGCCCCCCGGCTGGGGACCGAGCGATAGCAACTGTCGGTGTGTCAGAACCAGGTGAGAGTGTTGAAGGTCGCCGATTCATTACTGGTTGGCAGCAGTTCGCCATCGTCGCCGATATTGCTGACCTTGAAGATCTCCGGTAGGCGCCCGTCGGTATGGTCCCTTTCGGGAAGAACTTCGAGATCCCCAAAATTCTGGGCGAAGGCGACATGTTCGGGATCGCTGATGTCCTGATCGCGAAACACCAGAACTCCATGGCGCCCCCAAGTCTGGCGGATCTCCAGCACGGTTTCCAGGCTGAGCGGCTTGGAAATATCGACGCCGCCGACCTCCACGCCGAGCGAGGGATGAAGTTCGCGGATCGAAATCGACATGGCACGCCTCCAAGCTATGAATCTCAAGTTGAAAGATTAGCGACTCCAAGCTTCGCTAGCCATGGGGCCGTCCAGCGCGGACATGGTATCGACAGTATTGAACCAAAGGGGTCACCGATCGGTTTGAGCAATGTTGCCCGCGATGTTTAACTCTTGGCCACGTTTAGTGAGATTAGTCGCATGGAATCCGACCATGGATATTTTCGATTATGTCGTCATCGGCGCTGGAGCGGCGGGCTGCGTGCTGACGAACAGGCTCTCGGAAGATGACGCGGCCACCGTCTGCACGTTGGAGGCGGGCGGCCAGGACCAGCATCCTTATATCAAAATCCCGGCGGGGTTCGTCAAAACCCTTTATGGCGACCGCTTCATCTGGACATTCAAGACTGAGCCTTCGGCCTCTCTCGATGGCAGGAGCCTCGCCATTCCCCAAGGCAAGGTCGTCGGCGGCTCAAGTTCGGTCAACGGCATGGTATATAACCGGGGGCAGCGCGCCGATTTTGACATTTGGGCCCAGATGGGAAATCGCGGCTGGGGTTTTGATGACCTGCTGCCCTATTTCAAACGCTCCGAACGTCGCGTTGGGCCGGGGGACGACGCCTTTCGCGGGCGCGCCGGAGAGCTGCCGATCACCGACATGGATTGGATCAACCCGGTCGCCGAAGCCTTTCTTGATGCCGCCGTTGCCAAGGGGATCCCGCGCATTGCCGATTACAATGCCGGCCTTCAGTTCGGCGCTGGATATTTCCAGCGCCATATCCATAAGGGTAAACGGGTCAGCGCCGCCGATGCTTTTTTGCGCCCAGCGCTGAGGCGGCAATCCACGGAGTTGCGGACCCGCGCCCAAGTCGTCGAGATCATTATGGAGGGGACCAAAGCGACCGGCGTTCGCTACCGAGATGGCGATGGCGCTGAGCGGGTGGTGCAAGCAAGGCGCGAGGTGATCCTGAGCGCCGGGGCGGCCAACTCGCCGAAGATTCTGCAACTCTCGGGCATTGGTCCGGGGCGGGTGCTGGGTGATCTTGGCGTGGAAATGCGGGTGCCCTTGGAAGGGGTTGGCGAGAATCTACGTGACCATTATTCCGTGCGCATTGTAGCGCGGGCGAAGGATGTGCTGACCATCAACGAATACGCGCGCTGGCCGCGGCTGCCGCTGGAGATTTTGAAATGGCTAACTGGCAAACCCTCGGTGTTGGCTATGTGCCCGACTATCGCCTTCGTGCACGGCAAGTCCAATCCGGCGTTGGAGGAAAGCGATCTCAGGATCCTGTTCACTCCTGGCAGCTATCAGGACGGTAAGACCTATGTCTTGGATGACTATCCCGGAATGACTTGTGGTGCTGCGCAACCCAGGCCCGAGAGTACCGGTTATGTCCGCGCCGGTTCCCGCGATCCCGCCGCGCCACCGATCATTCAACCAAATTATCTCGCCTCCGAGGCCGATCGTCGGATCACCCTTGCAGGGATGCGGCTTGCCCGGTCCCTACTCAACAGCCCTCAGCTGGCGCCCTTCTTCCATAGCGAGACCTTGCCGGGAGCCGAAGCACAGTGCGATGACGAATTGCTCGATTTCGCGCGCCGTCGTGGCAATACCGGCTATCACCTCTGTGGCACCGCCAAGATGGGCCCAGCGACCGACAAGATGGCGGTCGTTGATGATGAACTCAGGGTCCATGGGGTCCAGGCGCTCAGGGTGATCGACGCCTCGATCATGCCGATGCTACCATCCGCCAACACTTATGCCGGTACCCTGGCCATTGCAGAAAAGGGCGCGGATATGGTGCGGGGAAAAGGTGGCGTGCGGTGATGAAATAAGCCGTCAATAGGCCGAAAGGCCGGACCCTGACGAGGGAAGACTCAGAAAACGCTGGACGCCTTTAACTCAACGTTGATGGCGTCAATAGAGACCGTCGCGCTCGAAAACGTGGGTTCTCTTTCATTCACGCGAGCCTGTTGTGGGGCCGGTGTGTCTTCGTTCCCAACCTTTCATCGAACCCGCCTTTCCCATGGCATTGGATCGATGATTCGGGTTTAATCAATCATCCGCTATACACCTCCCAAAGGGCCTGCGACATGACCAAGACCAGCGATATCCTGGTGATCGGTGGCGGCCTGCATGGGTTGTCGGCGGCGTTGCATCTGGCGCGCGATGGCGCGCGGGTGCGGTTGGTGGAGCGGGATACCATCGGGCGCCATGCCTCTGGCGTCAATGCTGGCGGGGTGCGGCGGTTGGGACGGCACCTGGCGGAAATTCCGCTGGCCGAGGCGGCGTTGGCGATGTGGCGGGCGATGCCGGACTGGCTGGGCGATGATTGTGGTTTCAAACCCACGGGCCAGGTAAAGATCGCCGAAAGCGAAGAGGATCTGGCTCTGCTGACGGCGCGGGCGTCCGAAGTGCGGGGGCTTGGCTTTGATCATGAGGAGATCATTGACCAGGCCGCCCTCCGGGCGATAATCCCGGCGGTCTCGGATCACTGCGCTGGCGCGATGATCGTGCGCGGCGACGGTTTCGCGGACCCCTATCGCACCTGTATCGCGTTTCGCCGAGCGGCGGTGGCGGCGGGGGTTCTGATCGACGAAGGGGTCGAGGTTCAGGAGCTAGAGCGGTTTGGCAAGCTCTGGCGCGCCCAAACCGGCGGCCAAATCGAGGGTGAAGTCTATGAGGCACCCGAAGTGGTCAACTGTGGTGGCGCCTGGGGGGGTGGTCTGGCGGCGCGGCTGGGAGAGCCGGTGCCGGTGCGGGCCGCCGCCTATATGATGATGGTGACGGATGCCCAGCCCCGCTTCGTCGAACCGGTGATTGGGCTTGCCTCGCGTAAATTGTCGTTGAAACAGATGGCCAATGGTACGGTCGTGATCGGCGGTGGTTTTGAGGGGAAATTGGACGCTTTGACCAGAAAAACAACGGTCGACCTCCAGGAATTGGCGAAAAGCGCAGAAATTTCATGCACTATATTTCATATTTTACGAAAAGCGCGTCTGGTACGTTCCTGGGCTGGGATCGACGGCGAGGCCGTTGACAAGATCGCGGTGATCGGGCGCAGCCTGTTGCATGACGGTTTGACCCACGCCTTCGGGTTTTCCGGCCATGGTTTTCAGTTGGCGCCAGCGGTGGGTTGGGTGCTAGCCGGGCTAATCCGGACCGGCGAGGCTGGATTGCCCTTGGCGCCGTTCTCAATCGGAAGATTTAATGAATTATTGTTAAATAAGGAACAAACATGATGCCTGGGAGCGAACGCAAGACCGCCGAGTGCCCTGGTGGACGTATATCCTATCGCGAGGCGGGGGCCGGGTCGCCGCTGTTATTAATGCATGGGGTGGGGGGAAACTCCCGCTCGTTCCGCTGTCAGCTCGAGGGGCTGGCGGACCGATTCCGGGTGATCGCCTGGGACGCGCCCGGCTATGGCGACAGTGCCCTCAGAGTGCCGACGCTGGACAGCTATTCAGGGGCGGTGTTGGAGCTTCTGGATCACCTGAAAATCCAATTATCTCATGTGCTTGGACACTCCATGGGCGGGGTGGTGGCCCAGGGTGTCGCGGGTTTGGCGCCAGACCGCCTGGAGTGTCTGATTCTGTCTAGTACCTTCACCGGCTACGCCCAACCCAAGGGCTCTGATTTGTCCCAATCCTGGAAGGCCAGATTGACCGATATCCGCGCCCTTAGCGCCGCTGAATTCGGCCGAGCCCGGGCGAAATCCATGCTCGCCGATAACGCCGGAGAGGCGGTCCGAACCGAGGCCGCGTCGATCGCCAGCGAGGTCGAACATGACGGACTGAAGGCCGCCAGCGAACTGCTACATCTGGTGGATACGCGAGGAATTGCGGGGAAAATAGCGATACCGACCTTGGTGATCACTGGGGGGCAGGACCGGATCATCCCACCAGCTCGCAGTTCCGAGATGGCGGATCTCATACCCAATAGCCAAAGCGTCGAAATAGTGGAGGTTGGCCATGCCGCCTATCTCGAAGATCCGGCGACCTATAACGCAACCTTGAACAACTTCCTCTCCTAAACCGCCTGCCAAGACCCTTCCGGATATCCGTGAATGGGCTAATGGAATTGTAATGTCGCGGAATTGGTCAAAAGTCCTGGCGGTTTTTCTGATTGCTCTGGTCGTTGGATTGATCGGCCCGGCGCGCTGGCGGGTCGTTGTGTCAGAAGACTCGAAATCACCAGAAACCTTGGTGAATGTCGACCTGCAGCTGGTCCTGGCAGTGGACGTTTCGGCCAGCATCGACAATCAGGAAGGTCGCCTCCAGCGCGATGGTTACGTGAAAGCCTTGCTCGACCCGCTGGTCCTCCACGCGATCAAGGCGGGTCCCCATGGACGAATCGCGGTGGCCTATACCGAATGGTCCGGCCCTCTCTATCAAAGCGTGGTGGTGGATTGGCGCATCATAGACAGCCCGGGCTCTGCTAACGCCTTCGCGGCGCTTTTGGATGTTGCTCCGATGCAAGGGGGGCGGCGTACCTCGATCAGCGGGGCGATCCAGCACGCCGTTGCGATGTTCCACAAATCGAGATTCAACGCCACGCGCAAGGTGATCGATATTTCTGGTGACGGTCCCAATAATGCCGGTTTTTATGTGCATCGTACCCGGTATCGGGCGTTTGGGAACGGTATCACCATCAACGGGCTACCGATCCATAACGACCGCCCCTCGCCGCTTGGAATCCCGGCGACACCGAATATCGACCTGTACTATGAGGATTGCGTGATCGGCGGTCCGGGAGCCTTCATCGTAGTCGCCGAAACCCTGCGAAGTTTTGCCGGCGCAGTCCGCCGGAAGATGATCTTAGAGATCGCAGGCCTGCAACCACCGCCGGCCGATCGCCGACGGGCCTCGGGAACCGGGAGGGTCATGCCGACTCAACTCAACCTGGGCCTGACCGATTGCACCATAGGTGAAAAACAATATGAGCTGTTTCGAAAGCGCCAGAACCGCAAGAACTGACGCAAATCGGCGCCGATCGTTTTACTCAAAAAAGCCACATCGATTTAGCTGTTCGTGGAAGTCCCGCAGCACGCGCCCCTTTTCTTCATCACTGTCGATCTGCGAGACTAGCTCGGTCTCGAAATTCGGTTGCTTGAGGCTATCGATGATGATCTTTCGCGCCAGATCCGATGCCTTGCCCTTGGGCAATATCTCGGGCTGGCACATGTTCACAAGCATGAAAGCCCGGATATGCAGCGGTCGGTCCGGGTTGTCGATTTTCTGTAAAATCTGGCCGTCCTCGATGTAAGAGGCGAGAAGGTCGTCAAGACGGCCGGTTAGCTGTTCCTTGCGGCTCTCCGGCAGCCCGGAGTTTTTGATCCGATAGATCGTGGAAGTGACCTGCTCCATTTTGCGGTTCGGCGGCAAGTCATCCTTAACGATCCGATGGATGGAGTCCGGACGCATGAACAAACTGTTCAAGTGATCCTGGATCTCCTCGGCCAGATCGCCTTGGCCAATTTTACTGTCGTTTAGCGATAGCAGGAACGACGCCTTGCGTGCTGGTTCGCCCAAAGATGGAATGACTCGTCCCGTAGCCTCACGCAACCCGGCGATGCCGCCCTTGTTAAGAATTCGCGATTGCCGTTCTGTGACCGCCTGGGCCATGTTGGGTCCGCCGAGAATTTCCTCGCGCGTTACCAGTTTGTCCAGGATGTCTTTGAAACGCTCGCGCTCGCCGTCTTCCTGACCCGTGGATAGCGACCCCTTGCCTTGCAGTTGCTGGCGGATACGGTCCATCAGCATAGCCTGACTGGCGGGCATCTTGCCGGTGCCCAGCAGTTTGTTGAGCTGAGCCGCCGTCTTTTCTACGCTTTCTTCCGGAAAATCCTCTGGTTCGCCAATATCTAGGTCACCACTGGCAAGATCGATCATTGCCGATAACGCCGAACCTAGATCTTCCTGTTGGCCCAGCAAATCCTGGAGCACGGAGTTGTTGGCCAGGGTATCCGAGAGAAAGCCGTCGAGTGCGTTGAGCGCCCGAGGGTCCTTGGTCGCATCCACCCATTCAACCGTCTGGATCAACTTGCCCCACCAGTTTCGATTATCGAGCAATTCCTTGGCTATTGTAACGCGAAGCAGATAGTCGAACTCGTCCCCGTCGGCGATATCGCCGAGTTTTTTGAATGACGCGTTGAATCCTTCCACTTTGATCTGGGGGAGCTTTTTCGCCTCGGCCTTGTGGGCGCGTTCCATGATCTGTTTGACGAAATCAAAAAGAATATCACGGCGATCGTTACTGGACGCGTCACCATCCTTGGCCTGGAGCTGGGCAACCTTGGCGATCGCGCTCGGCACGAGGGTGTCCGCGTCCATGGCGCGTTTCAATTCCTTGTGGGAATGCATCACCTCGGTCGCGGTGATGTTATTTTTATCCAAATAGCTTCTGAAGAGCCGGTTGACGGTCATTCGACCGCCCGGGCCCATTATGTCCGCGAGTGACTCGCAATCCGGCGCCTCGTCAATTTCGTTGACAAATATCCGATCACTATCACCACCTGGTGTTTTGATGTGTTCGAATATAACATCACTCGCCTTGATCTGTGCGATGGATCGCCCAGTTTCACGGACGACTTTAACGCCGGTAACGTCTGGCCGATTGAGCGTCTGTCTGCCGATACTTTCTGCCTCACTCTTCTCCGTGGCGACAGCTTCTATCTGCCAGTTGCCGTCACGTTGAGTGAGAATTTCGTAGCTCATCTAACACTACCCGAGCTGTTGCGCGATTCTACGCGAATCGTTAGTGATTTCATTAGAAACTAAACCGAATTGGCGTGGCAGGGAAGGTGAATGACAGCCTCCGTGTTTGATTGCTATTCCTGGCAACCTCGAGGTCGCGCGAAATGAGCGCCGTATTATTCGAACGATATCGAGCTTTCATGCCTGGCGAGGTATTGTCCTAGCGATGATATTTAGTCCTTTAGAAAAGCCAGTACCGGTTTTTGATGGTGCGGCGGCGAGCCGAATTGTCGATGCCGCTGTCCATCGCTACATCGAGGT
>JAPKDN010000431.1 GCA_028822575.1 Alphaproteobacteria bacterium
AAAGCGACATTCTGGATAGTTCGAGCAACCGATAAACGCGCCAAACCGGCCAAGTTTCAAGTTCATACGCCCGTTTGAGCAACGCGGGCAGCCTCTCGTCGACTCACCGTTCGGCCCGTCGGGGAAGAAATGCGAGCCAAGGTCCTCGTCAAGCCTGTCCAGAACCTCGGACACACGCAATTCCTTAGTATTATCGACTGCGCCAATAAACGCCGTCCAGAATCGGTCGAGAACGACCTTCCATTCCAGCTTACCCTCGGCAATCCCATCCAGTTCGGCTTCAAGATCGGCGGTGAAGTTGTACTGAACATAGCGCTCAAAGAAATTCGACAGAAACGCCACCACTAGGCGACCACGATCTTCCGGCGTGAAGCGTTTTTTCTCCAGGCGGACATAGTCACGGTCCTGGAGCACCTGCATAATGCTGGCATAAGTCGAGGGGCGCCCGATGCCGAGTTCTTCCATCCGTTTGACCAAGCTGGCCTCGGTGAAGCGCGGAGGCGGCTGCGTGAAATGCTGTTCCGGTTTGACACCATCGCGGCCAAGCGGCTCGCCTTCCTTCATCGAGGGGAGCAGCCGGTCGTCGCTGGCCTCGCTGTCGGCGGCGGGGTCATCGTGGTCTTCCTGATAAAGCTTCAGAAAACCCTCGAAGGCGATGATCGAGCCATTGGCGCGCAACGCCGTGCGCTTGTCGGCGGCGTCCATGACGATCGCGGTCTGGTCAAGTTCGGCGCTGGCCATCTGACAGGCCACGGCTCGCTTCCACACCAAGCCATAAAGCCGTGCCTGATCGCGATCCAGGAATTGGGCCATCTCCTTGGGCGTGCGGGTCGCGTCGGTGGGCCGGATCGCCTCATGGGCTTCCTGGGCGTTTTTGGCGCGGGTCTTGTACTCCCTGGGTGCGTCGGGAACAAAGCGGGGGCCGTAGGAAGATTGGATAACCTCGCGGATCGACGAGACCGATTCCTGGCTCATCTGGACGCCATCGGTCCGCATATAGGTGATCAGACCAACGGTCTCACCGCCGAGGTCGAGGCCTTCATAAAGTTTCTGGGCGACCTGCATGGTCTTCGAGGCGCCCATGCCGAGCTTGCGCGAGGCTTCCTGCTGAAGCGTCGAGGTGGTGAAGGGCGGTTGAGGGTGGCGCCGCACCCGCTTGCGCTCGATCGAGGCAACGGTATATGTCGTTCCTTCTATCAGACTCGCAGCGTTCTTGGCATCGCCCTCGCTCGGCAGTCCGAACTTGTCGAGCCGCTTGCCGTCGACATGAGTCAAACGCCCGACGAAGGTCTTTTTCTCCACCGTCCGAAGCGCTACGTCGATGGTCCAAAATTCCTCAGCCTTAAAAATCTCAATCTCTGCCTCGCGCTCGCAAATAAGCCGCAGCGCTACCGACTGAACCCGTCCCGCCGAACGGGAGCCAGGCAATTTCCGCCACAGCACTGGCGACAGATTAAAGCCGACGAGATAATCTAGGCATCGACGCGCAAAATAAGCGTCAACCAACGTCTGGTCGAGCTTGCGTGGGTTTGCCATCGCCTCTAGCACGGCCGATTTGGTGATCTCGTGGAACACCACCCGCTGAACACCCTTGCCTTTAAGGGCCTTTTGTTCCTCCAGGACATTCTGGACATGCCAGGAGATCGCCTCGCCCTCGCGATCCGGGTCAGTCGCGAGGATCAGTTCGTCGGCACCCTTCAAGGCATTCTTTATCTCCTTGATCTGTCTTTCCGAACGCGGGTCGGATTGCCAGGACATGGCGAAACCCTCGTCTGGCCGGACGGATCCATCCTTCGGCGGTAGGTCGCGAATATGGCCATAGCTGGCAAGGACCGTGTAGTCACCACCCAGGTATTTATTGATGGTTTTCGCCTTAGCCGGCGATTCGACGACAACAAGTTTCATACGAGTCCCAGTGCGCTCCGACGGTGGTCGTCCGAGCCGTTTCGCAGGCCTTCGGCTTTCACATCATTGAAATATTTGACGAATTCGACGTGAAACCCTGTTTCCAGGGTGCCGTTCCACCTGACCCGCGAGTTCGGCCTCCAAAAGAATAGTAATAACAATTGACGGGGACAATTGGCACTCGCGGATGAATTCGTCAACTGGCACAGCGTTTGGTCCTAGGAGTTCGAGCACCGCTTCGCGCTGTTTTGGGCTAACCTCCGCCGGTTAGAACAGTTTTAAAGGAGGCCGAAAGCCCCAATACCAGGCTCCTCTAACCAGGTTTTAGGGAGCGCGGAAATCAAATCATCGGCACCCTCGACCCTGGTGGCGCCGTCGCGAAGCAATAGATTAGTTCCGGCCGCCCGGGGATCAAGCGACGGCTCGGGGACCGCGAAAACCTCACACCCTTGCTGGCTTGCGCAGCGCGCCGGGATCAATGAGCCGGAGTTTTTGGATGCCTTGATCACCAAGACACCAAAGGAAAGACTGGCGATGACCAGATTCTGCGATGGAAAATGTCTGGCCTGTGGCGTGATGTCGACACGAGCTTCCCCGACGATCAGGCCCTCCGTCGCTATTTGGTCTTTCAGTCCGGCATGCTCTGGTGGATAGATCGCATTGACCCTGCCAGCCACCGCGGCGATGGTGCCAGTTACCAGCGTCCTTTCATGCGCCGCCGCGTCAATGCCCAGCGCCAACCCTGGATCAATGACATACCCGGTGGCGCCAAGCTCACGAGTTAAGGTTATGGTAAACAAGCGTGAATTGACGGACGCGTTGCGTGTGCCGAAGATGCCAACCGTGCGATCTTTCATAAGTTGTGGGTTGCCGATTGCCGACAACTCCAATGTAGCATCCTTGGCCGCCTGGCGTTGCGGTCGGTAGGCGTCATCACCAATAATAACCAGCTCGGCAACGGAGCCGGCATTGTTCTCGATCTCCTGAATGACGACACCCCGGGGACAAACCCGCTAGGCCCTGCATCACCCGCCCCGCCAGCCCAGGCAAGATATCAAGCGTCGCCGTCGCGCTTCTAAGTTTTTCCATGAAATATCAGAAGGTAATCAGCCCCACATTCTCCGTCCGCATCGACCGCAGCAGATCCACCTTTTTCCTCTACGACGTCATGCCCACGCTCCCATCCATTTTGGCCGGCGTTGGCTCACCGACGCATAAGGTGGAGTGCGGTTTTTTAGGAGCCTGGCTAAACCGCTTTTCGCAAATGGTTAGCTAGCTTGACGCGTAAAACTTTAAATGAACAAATCCAGAGCCATTGGCGCCACTCTCCGCTTGTCGGGCGGCCACTCCGTCGCTTATACGATATCTAGCGGAGGAGTATCCGATGGCCACTATATCGGCTGATATTAAAGAGACTAGGCTGGCCGACGCGTTGAGCGAGCGGTATCTGGCTTATGCCCTGTCCACCATCATGGCGCGCTCGTTGCCGGATGTGCGTGACGGGTTGAAGCCGGTGCACCGCCGGCTGCTTTTCGCCATGCGGCAATTGCGGTTGGCGCCGAACGAGGCGTTCAAAAAATCTGCGCGTGTGGTCGGTGATGTCATGGGTAAGTTCCACCCCCATGGCGACACCGCGATCTATGACGCCATGGTGCGACTGGCTCAGGAATTCTCACAGCGCTATCCCCTGGTTGACGGACAGGGCAACTTCGGCAATATCGACGGCGATAATGCCGCCGCCATGCGCTACACCGAGGCACGGCTGACCGAGGTCGCCGAACGCCTGCTGCGCGGCATTGACGAGGAGGCGGTCGATTTCCGCGATACCTATGACGGCGAGGATAGCGAACCGATCGTCCTGCCCGCCGCCTTCCCGAACCTGTTGGCAAATGGCGCCCAGGGCATCGCGGTCGGCATGGCCACCTCGATTCCCCCGCATAATGTCGAAGAGCTGTGCGACGCGCTACTGCACCTGATCAAGCATTCCAACTCGTCGTTCGAGACCTTAGCCAGTTATATCCCC
>JAPKDN010000432.1 GCA_028822575.1 Alphaproteobacteria bacterium
TCGTCTAAAGATTTCCTGGAATTGAGCGGGCCGTGAAGAGGTGAGGGTCAGCGCGGATGACCTACCACGAGGTCGTTCCGGCCAGAACTGTCCTCGCCGCGCATCAGCGAAAGCGGGATCGAGCTCCAATCCAGCCGACTGGTCTTCGCCATGTCGAGATCGCGGCGTAACACGGAGCTTGCTGGCATATAGCGTATCGCCAACCCAGCGCGGCGGGAACCTGAGGTGTTGGCGGTCGATCCATGCAGGATATCAACATCATGGAGGGAGAGTTGGCCAGCTTTCATCTCGACATATTTTTCGGTCGCTGGGTGGAAATTCGTATTGTCGACGACCTGGTGCAATGTCAGCTGCGGATCCATGTCGGTATGATGCTCGAATGTCCCCATCTTGTGGGAACCGGGGATATAGCGAAGAGCACCGTTATCACGGTTGGTATCGTCCAGAGCCACCCAGGCGGTACACGTTGCGAGTGGCCGGATTGGCCAATAATGCCCATCCTGATGCCACGGCACCTCGCGCCCCGTGGCGGCTTGCTTGCAGAACAAATGGGTGGTCCAAAGGATGATGTCTGGTCCGATCAGCTGCTCGACCATGTCAAGAATTGCCGGAGCCGCCACCAGCGCACCAAAGACCGGGTCGCCATGCAAGTCGAAGGGCGGCGCCCGATCCAAATGAACATTGATCAGGTGATCACTGGGTGTGTCGGGGTTGAGCGCGACGACTTTGTCGACGGCGTCCCGTAGGACCTCGACCACCTCCGATGGGAGGCTAAAGGCGCTTGGGATCGTTAGGCCTTCGGCATGATACGTCTCAATTTCATCGGCGGATAGCATTACCAACTCCGATCACCGCGTAGTGCCGGAAAAAATCTATCACCCAAATGCGATTGCCATCAAGGCCGCCGCTTCATTGATCGTCGCGGCGTGTCCGGACTAAACCCATGAAGAAATTCGTGATCAGGCGAAACATCGACCTGGATCGCCGCCAGATATCGGCCCTTGCCGAGGCATGCGCGCCGCGGAGGTCTTCGTACAAGCGCACATCGTCTCGGTGATCCATGATCGTCCAGCTTTCCATAGTCTTTCAGATTAGCGGGCCGTACGGGGAAGGCGTTACTGATCAATAGTATCCGATACTGCCGAATCGGCAGACAAATGCCTTGGACGTCCCGCTTGGGATTAACTCACCCGGGATAGACGCCGACGTCATCACAACGCGCCCCAGCTGGTGACTTTTTCGATCCGCAACGTGATGACCGGTCGGTCTTCCAAGCACATCGCGCTGTATTGATCATACCGGCTTAGCAAATTTGCCAAGGCCGCCGCCTGCTCAACGCCCCGCTCGATGATCTCCGCCCGACCGCGCAGCATGACCCAGCCCAGGCGCGACCAGTCCGCGTCGTCATAGTGATCAACAACCAGGGCTGCCCGCGGATTCTGGAGGATATTGCGCACCCTTTTCAGGGCCCACGCCTCGACCCGCTTCGGCTTCTCGTCAAGGGCGATATAGACGACGCCGTTGATACGAGCATAGCAGACTGGCACCACATGCGGCATGAAAGTGGCGTCGACCGTAGCCAACCGGCCAACACGCTGAGTTTCGAGAAAGTGCGATTGTTCAGAGGTTAATATCTGCAACTCCGTCGAGCCTAGGTTAGTGACTAATGGCCGATTACCAGCGCTGTTCTGCCCCTACTCCCCAATCTGTAACAGCCGACCATGCTTGCGGGCGGCTGTGAAGGACCAGGCGAAAAGGCCGGCGCCTATGGCGAGATAGACAAGGTTCACGCCAATGGCGCCTAGTAGCAGATCGGTGCGAAAGACATCGTCGATAAAGACCGAGCGCATTCCCTCGAAAACATAGGCCGACGGGGTGCACCAGGCAACAATTTGCAGCCATTCTGGCAGAGTTTCGACCGGGTAGTAGACGGCGCTGATTGGCGCGAAAGCGAAAATCGCGACCCAGGCCAGGCTCTCGGCGCCGAGCCCGAACCTTAGAACCAGCGCAATCACGCCCATTCCCAAACCCCATCCCATAACGAACAGACAGGAGAAGAACGCCACAATCCCAGGCCCATAGGAGAAGACCGAGAATTCGAAGAAAACATAAGCCAGCACCCAGGACGGCGTCAACCCGATCACACCGCGCAGCAGGCTCATAACCATCATCGCGATCACGAACTCATACGGGCGCAACGGGCTCACGAACAAATGCCCCAGATTGCGCGACCACATCTCCTCGAGGAAACACATGGAGAAGCCAATTTGGCTGCGGAACAACAGATCCCAAAGCAACACGGCGCCGATCAGTATCCCGGCGGCGTTCGCGACCCAACTGGAATGCCCCATAAAGAATTGGGTTACAAACCCCCAGATCACCATCTGGACGGTTGGCCAATACGCCATCTCCAAGATTCGGGGAAGCGAGCCGCGCAGCAAATAATAGTGCCGACGCACCATGGCCATAATTCGGCGCCCAGACCCTCCCGGGTTCACGAGGTTCCTATCGACGCTCCAGATCTGGGTCTCGGTCATGACGCCACCGCACTGACACGATCGCGAGCGATGTCTAGGAAGACCTCTTCTAGGGTCGTTTGCTCGTACTTTCGTAACAGTTCGGCGGGCGACCCCCGGTCGACGATAGTGCCGCCCCGCATCATAAGGACCGACCCGCACAGCCGCTCCACCTCGCCCATATGGTGAGAAGCGAGCAGGATTGTAGCGTTCTCCTCGCCCGCGTAATCCTCGAGATAGGTCCGAATCCAGTCGGCTGTGTCCGGGTCCAGCGACGCCGTTGGCTCATCAAGCAACAATACCCGCGGCCGATTTATCAATGCCTTGGCGAGGGCGACGCGGGTTTTCTGGCCGGCTGATAACTGTCCGGTACGTCGGTCAAGCAGAGCGACGATATCGAGCCGCTCCGCCAATTCTCCAATCCGGACCTCTGGCTTGATCACCGAGTATAGCTCGCCATAGACCCGAAGGTTCTCCCGCACGGTTAACCGGTTCGGCAGATCCACATAGGGGGAAGAGAAGTTCATCAGAGACAGCACGCTATAGCGATCGTTCGTCATGTCGCGGCCAAGAATACGGACCTCACCCGATGTCGGGAGTAGCAAGCCGAGCAGGATCGAGATCGTCGTTGTCTTGCCCGCGCCGTTACCACCCAGCAACCCGGTGATTTCGCCTTCCTCGGCGATGAAGGACACGTCGCTGATTGCGGTAATTTCGCCGAAGCTCTTGGTCAGGGCGCGCGCCTCGATCGCTGGCGTGGACATGGGAATTCCAAGCGTGGTTATTTTGACGGCGGAAGATATGCTCCGCTCGGCTTTCCGGCAACCCACGCCATCGTTAGGTCCAGCGCGCGGTGTCCTCGTCATCCTCAGCGGTCAACAGTGTCGAGGTATAGACCACCGTCCAATCGCAAAGGTCGTACCGACGGCTCAAGGTTTCCCGAACCTTGGCCTCAGCGGCGCCTTGGGGCAGTTTCGAGCGCTCCCACATCGCTAGGTCAGGGCGGCGGGTGAACAGCAGGCTTCGGATACCCGTGGTGATGCCTGCGCCTGTTGTTTCTTCCACAAGGCCCCCAGTTCGTTCCTCGCTCATGCGCCACAGACCGATCACCTGGGAGTCATAGGCGGCCTCGAAACCCGGCCAGGCATCGGCACAAAGCGTGAGAAGTTCCTCCCAATTCTCGGCCGGCGTCGACATCCATCGGAAGGCAAAATTGCCCTGCCGGATGGGGCGGTTAGGTTGTATTGGACGCAGGGTTGGGCTCATGATCTCGGTGGAGATCGAGGAAACCCCGCCGGTTCCCGCCATTCCATCGCTCAAGGCGGCCTCGGCCGATTGGGCGCTAGCCCCATCTGGCCAATACGTAATCACGCTCAACTCATCACGGGGCCGTCCGATCTGGCTACGCCA
>JAPKDN010000433.1 GCA_028822575.1 Alphaproteobacteria bacterium
CCTGATTTAATCGTCATTGCATCGCTATTCTGACGAAACCGATCGCGACCTTTATTCTCGAGACCCCCAATGGCGTGAAAATAAAAGGCGATTGATATCGCCAAAGGCGCGATGGACCATCTCGAATTGGTTCAAGAATGTGTCATCGATCTTGGTACCTGCGCTCGCCTTTAAATCCTCGTGGATCTCACCCAATGTACTGCTTCCATTGATCCGCAGAGTAATCTCGGGCGCCAGGGCCGGCAGTGGCGCCCGATAAGGCTGACCGGACGCGAGATCCGCCTTCAACTCCCCGCCCGCTCGAATGCCTTCGGCCACCGCTCGGTGATCCATATCTCGGAACACGGGCGTCACAGCCCGCCAGTTCTCGTGCAAACGCGCCACCGGATCATCTCGCCGATCAGCATGCACCACATAAACGATATGCTTCGTCAAACCGCCGGAAAGGCGTTCGGCCAGCGCCCAGCGCTCCACCTCAGCCAGCGACGCGGCACGCTCCTGGATCTCGGGGTCACAGAGATAATGACACGGGTCATACTGCCCCGGCGCGATCATGGCCACGGCCCGCACGGCGCCAGAATGGAGAAACGCCAACATTTCCGGAACGGTGTAGGCCCGGTCCCGGGAATGCAGAAAAAGATCGTACAAACCCGCCAACCCGCCTTGAAAATGATCCGCAACAAAAGGATTGCGTCGCAACCAATGACTCTGGGGAAGCCCTTCCAAGAGCCGCTGAACCATGTCGAGCTTCGCGCCGTCCGCCAACCCACGACCGAGAAAATTCATGGAATCCTGAACATCATATACACCGCGCCGGCCGAGCGCGCCGTAAACCATCAGGCCCATACCACCATCGCGGGCCAATTGAGCGGTCAACGACCGCAACCCCGCTTCGGGGTCGGCAAGATGGTGCAGAACACCACAACAATCGATGTAGTCATATGGTCCCGGGCAAAGCCGTACGATATCCTCGATCCGGCCCGATACGAAATGAATGTTATTTAATCGCCGCGCTGCGGCGCGTGCCTCGGTAATCGACCGGGACGCGGCAGATAGGTCCAAATAAGTGACCGTCGCGTCAGCCGCGCCGGCATCAACGAGTTGTTGGGCCAGCATGATCGTCGCGTCACCGGTGCCACCGCCGGCGACTAGCGCGCGAAACGGCTTCGAGAGATCCAGGGCCCCGCCATGAAGATAGTGGGAAATCTCCAACAGATGGCTTGGCGAGCCGGTGATAAGGCGCTTGGCCTCATCAGCCGGATCACGTGCCGGATACGGATAGCTTTCGTACTGAGCGTGAACCGCCGCCGATCGAATGTCCTCGTTCATCACCCCTAGAACGCGATCGCCGGTGTTGCGCGAATTTCACCTACTAGGGTGCCGGCCCAATTCCGCACCTCACGCACTACCGCCTTGTCGATCCGTTCGGCAGCGCTTTGATCCAACACGCCAAGATGCCGCAACACCGCCAACATCGCCGCCGACGCCCCCCGCCCCGCCCCGTCATCCACCTTAAGGCAGACACCCAGTCCCATATCCGGGATCGCGGCGGTGTAAACACCCTCGGCCCCACCCTTGAGCAGACAGCGCACACCGGTTTCAGCCAGGACCACGCTATTGAAGGTCCCGGTACCCGATATGAGCTTCGGATTGGCGGCGCATGCCTTGACGATCCTGCGGCACGCAGCGGCTCGATCATCGGCAAGTCCGGATGGATCCGCCAGTTTGGCCATCGCATGCGCGATAGCCTTCAACGGCGCGCCAAACACCGGTATGCCACAACCATCAACGCCCCTAGCGGTGCCGGAAAGATCGACCTCGCCCAGTTCCTCCATCAGAGTGATCAGCCGGGACTGTACCGGGTGATCCGGCCGAGTATAACCGGCAACGGGCTCGCCCATATGCACCGCCGTCGTCAGCATGCCCGAATGTTTGCCCGAACAATTGTTATGCGCCTTAGTCGGGGCGATACCAGCGCTGATCATGGCATGGGCGTTGGCTTCATTGCCGGGCATCTGTGGGCCGCACTCAAAATCGTCCACGCTCAATCCCAAGCGGGCGATCCAGGAGACGACCCGGTCCACATGGATAGGCTCCGCGCGATGCGACGCACAACACAGAGTGATCTCCTCATCGCTTAGCTTGAAGGCATCAGCGGCGCCTGATTCGATCGCCGCGATGGTCTGTAGCGGTTTGATCGCCGAACGAGCATAAATCGATCGTTCGGTCGCCCCCCAGCCACGAACGAATCCACCTTTGGCGTCACAAACCGCAACGATCGCCCGATGCACGCTCTCGACCATGCCGCCGCGCGTCACCTCGACCAGGATTGGCGCGGCTTCGGCCTCGTCCAGGTAAACCCGCTGCATTTGACCCATGGTCGAACCGACCGGCGTCTCGATGTCCATCGAGAAATCTCCCTGGTGGATTGGAAGTGAACCTTGCCTTTGGGCGTCGCTTCGTGCAACACCCGCGATCATGCGCGGATATTTTGGAATTGGCGTGGAAGGGATCAGCAAACCGATGAACCTCGGTGCTGTTACTCGGACCGCCCATGCTTTCGGAGCCAGCTTCGTCTTCACCGTCGCACCGGCAGCGCCGATGCGCGAGATTAATCTGGCCGATACCTCCCGTTCAGCGGCGAATATGCCGTTCTACAAATTCGATACAGCGGAGGATTTGATGCTGCCCAAGGGCTGTGCCCTGATCGGCGTCGAGATCACCGAGGACGCAATCGAGCTGCCAAGCTTCCATCATCCCAGATGCGCCGCCTATGTGCTGGGCCCGGAACGCGGCATCCTGTCCGAAGGCATGCTGGCGCGCTGTGACTACACAGTGAAGATCCCGATGAAGTTTTCCATAAATGTCGGTCTCGCCGGTGCGCTGGTCATGTATGACCGGCTGATCACCGTCGGCCGCTTCGCCCCCAGACCCCATCGGCCGGGCGGGCCGACCGAACCAAAGCTAGTGCCCGAGTTCGGTGCGCCAGCATGGGTGAGGAAGAAAAAACGCCGCGAAAGCCAGCTCGCCGATGACTGATTTCCAGGCTATCTTCCAAGACAGCACCAGGCCGGAGCGCATCGCCAAGCGCATGGCACGGGCCGGTCTATGCTCGCGCCGAGACGCGGAGCGCTGGATCACGGCAGGCCGGGTCTCCCTCGACGGCAAATTGCTGGAAACACCGGCGGTCACCGTGGATGGCAAAAGCAAGATCAGGGTTGACGGCAAACCGCTGCCGACTATCGAGATGCCCAGGCTTTGGCGCTATCACAAGCCGCGTGGTCACATCACCAGTACTCGGGATGTGCGCGGGCGCACGACGGTGTTCGAGGATTTCCCCGAGGACATGCCGAGAGTCGTTACCGTCGGTCGGCTGGATGTCGAATCCGAAGGCCTGCTGCTGTTGACCAATGACGGTGAGCTGGCACGGCTATTGGAGCTGCCGTCAACCGCCTGGGTTCGGCGGTATCGGGTTCGGGTGCATGGGCGTCCCCAGCCCGAAGCGCTGGAGAAACTCAAGCGCGGCGTGGAGATCGATGGCGTGAAATACGGCCCCATCGAGGCCAAACTCGATCACCAGGGCCCGAGCAATGCTTGGGTCACCGTAGGGTTGAGCGAAGGCAAGAACCGCGAGGTTCGCCGGTTGATGGAGCACATTCAGCTCACCGTGAACCGGCTCATCCGAATTTCCTTCGGACCATTTCAACTCGGCAAGCTAGAGACCAGCCTAGTCGAGGAGGTCAAACAACGCTCCTTGAAGGATCAGCTCGGCCTGGAAAAAACCAAGGCCCAAGCGACCGGCACCGCCAAGGCGAAACCAAAGCCCAAGCCGCACGCCAAGCCCAAGGGGCAGGCATTTCCATCGAAACGTCAACAGGTCTGGGACGCGAAGAAAGAAGCCAAGCTGGAGGCCAATAAACCGGGG
>JAPKDN010000434.1 GCA_028822575.1 Alphaproteobacteria bacterium
TGTATTACCAGCTTGGAAAATCGCGATAATGCGCGGCGCTCAGATGCCTCGCTAGACCGGTCTGAATGGAGATGGCGAGATGGACAGTATCGAGGATCGGGTCGCCCCCGATTGCCGGGGGGCCAATTTTTACGATATCGACCCGGACATCGATGCCCTCTCCGCGCTTTATTTGCCGGCGGATCTGCGCGCGCATCTGCGTCCTCACTTTCAGCGCATGGGCGAGATCGCCGGGGGGGTGTTGGATGAGCTGGCGACCCTAGCGGATCGCAATCCACCAGTGTTGCACCCGCGAGATCGCTTCGGGCGAGATCAGGATTGGATCGAGCATCACCCGGCATACAAGGAGATGGAGCGGCTCGGCTTCCTGGAATTCGGCTTGCAGGCGATGACCCATCGCGGCGGTGTGCTCGGATGGCCGGAGCCATTTCCGCCGGCGGCCAAGTATATCTTCACCTATCTCTTCACCCAGGCGGAATTCGGGATCATGTGCCCGATCAGTGTCTCTGACACCGCCGCTTATCTGGTGCGTCGGCACGCTGACGAGGCGCTGAAGGCCAAGATCTTGCCGGGTATGCTCTCGCAGGACGCTGATACCCTGTTGCGCGGAACTCAGTTCATGACCGAGAAACAGGCCGGCTCGGACGTTGGCCTGGTCTCGACCGAGGCGCGATTGGAGGACGGTGTCTGGCGCCTGTATGGCGACAAGTGGTTTTGCTCGCACGCCGACGCTGATATCGCGATGATTTTGGCGCGGCCGAAGGGTGCGCCAGCGGGAACCAAGGGGCTTGGTCTTTTCGCGCTGCCCCGGCGGCTCGATGACGGCACGCGCAACCGCTATCGGATCGTCCGGTTGAAGGACAAGCTCGGCACCAAATCGATGGCCAGCGGCGAAATTGTCCTGGAAGGTGCCGAGGCTTGGCCGGTGGGAGATCTCGGCCAGGGCTTCAAGCAGATGATGGACCAGGTCAACCTTTCGCGCCTCAGCCATGGGGTGCGGGCCGCTGGGATGATGCGCCGGTGTTTGAATGAAGCGCTGGCCTGTGCCACGGGACGCCAGGCCTTTGGCGGGCCGCTCATCGATCGCGCGATGGTTCGCCGGCAATTGATGAAGACCCTGGTGCCGACCGAACAGGCGCTCTCCATGGCGCTGTTCACCGCCGATATCATGGCCAAGGCCGATGCCGGCGACGCGCGGGCGGCGGCGGCGCTCCGGTTGCTGACACCGCTGGTCAAGTTTCGGGCCTGTCGGGACAATCTGATGGTCGCGACCGCCGCCATGGAGATGCGTGGTGGCACTGGCTATATCGAGGAATGGGTTAATGCCCGTCTGGTGCGCGATGCCCAGGTCGGGGTGCTGTGGGAAGGTACCAGCAATATCGTTGCCCTCGACGCCATCGACCGCGCGGTCGGGCGCGCCGATGCCCAGCTTCCTCTTGGCAAGATATTGGAAGAAATGCTGGTGTTGGTCACGCCTGTCCGGCCCAAGGTCGCGGAGGCGATCCGAGACGCGTATGCGCGCGCCGCCGGGCTGGCTAAACGGGTCTCTGGTCATGATGATCCGGGGCCAGCGGCTCGCAAGGCGGCCGGCGCGCTCTACCATGCAATTTCCGCCGCGGTCCTGGGTTGGGAAGGCGCCGCGTTGACAGCCGCCGGTTCCGGGAGCCGCCGTCTTGACCTCGCTGAGCAGGTTTTGCGTCAGCGACTGTCGCCGGTGGATCCGCTGGAGGAGATGGCAGGCTTAAACGACGATGACGTGATCGCGCGGGCGCTTCTGGGCACGGGGGGCGAAAGCGTGGCCATGAGGGCGGCGGCGGAATAGGGCAAAACCTTGCCACCGCCCGACCCTGACTTGCCGAGGTAATGCCGCGCTGATACACCCGGCTCTGTCGCGACCGGGTGCCCCACATGCTTCGATCTCTCTATGAAAAGACGCTTGCCGCCGCCGGTCACCGGCACGCGACCTGGTGGCTTGCCCTGGTCTCGTTTATCGAAAGCTCGATCTTTCCGATCCCGCCTGATGTGATGTTGATACCCATGGTGCTGGCGAACCGGGATCGGTGGATCAGGGTCGCGGCGGTTTGCACCATTGCCTCGGTCGCTGGCGGTTTGGCGGGTTATGCCGTTGGATTGTTCTTGTTCGATACAATTGGCCGAGCTCTGCTGGATTTTTATGGATACGGCGCCAAATTTGCGGCATTCGGCGAGATGTACAATGAATGGGGCGACTGGATCGTATTCGGCGCCGGCGTCACGCCATTTCCCTACAAGGTGATCACCATCGCCAGCGGTGTGACCCAACTTGACCTATTGGTTTTCATGTTTGCGTCGATCCTGGCGCGGGGGCTTCGGTTCTTTATCGTCTGTGGTTTGCTGTGGAAGTTTGGGCCGGCGATTCGCGGCTTTCTGGAGAAGCACCTTGGGCCGTTGGCGATTATTTTCTTCGTCCTGTTGATCGGCGGCTTCGTGGCCCTCAAGTATCTAGTTTGATCGAACCGCTGAAGCCGGATTAATCCCATGCGCCAAACCGACCGCTCGGCGGCAATCATGTTGTTCCTCGGGTCCGGCTCCCTACTTGCGGGAGCTTATGGCTTTCAGTATTTCGGCGAGCTCCAGCCTTGTGTCCTTTGCCTGTACCAACGGGCTCCACATGCCGTCGTGCTGGGTCTTGCGTTGATCGCGATGTTACTGGCGCCAAAACGAGCCCCGTCGGCTTGGGCCGTCGGCCTTGCCGGACTGGCGCTTGTGGTTGGAGCAGGGTTTGCCGGGTTTCACGTTGGGGTCGAACAACATTGGTGGGAAGGCACGGCGGGATGTGGTTTCCTCGGCGCCGCCGATACCGTTGCGGCGTTAAGAGCCCAACTACTGGCTCAACCGGTGGTACGCTGCGATGAGGTGCCATGGTCATTGTTCAATGTCTCCATGGCCGGCTACAATCTGGCCTTCTCGGCGGCCTTGGCAATATTCGCGCTGCGGAATTGCTGGTTGATGGCTTGGGGATCGCGCGGCCAGGACGGAGCGTCATGACTAAAACAACGGCGAGAAACAGGCTTCCGGGAGATCTTACCCGCGAGGAGTTGATCGAACGGATGATCCGTGTTGATCACGCTGGTGAGTTTGGGGCCCAGCGGATCTACGAGGGGCAGTTGGCCGTGCTTGGCGATACCGCCGATGGCGAGACCATTCGCCATATGAAAGAGCAGGAAGACCGCCATCTCTCCGCTTTCGAACGGCTGATCGTCGAGCGTCGGGTGCGTCCGACGGCGTTGCATCCACTTTGGAATATTGCCGGTTTCGCGCTCGGCGCGGGCACCGCGTTGCTGGGGCCGAAAGCCGCCATGGCCTGTACGATCGCCGTGGAAGAGGTGATAGACGAACATTACGCCCGCCAGTCGGAGCAGCTCGGCGATGACGAGGCGGATCTGCGCGAGACGATCGAGGTGTTCCGCGCTGAGGAATTGGAGCACCGGGACATCGCTGTCGATCACGGTGGCGAAGAGGCGATTGGCTATCCAGTGTTGCGCCGGCTCATTCAAGCGGGCAGCCGAACTGCGATCTGGCTATCGGAACGGGTCTGAGGGTCAAAAAACCTCCGTGACAGGCCAGTGAACCGCGATCACCAAGCTTCAAACCGACATTCAGAATCACGATCTCCGTTGAAGTCACGATGCCGTGCGGTTGGATGAAGGTCGCGGAAATTAGTCCGCCGGGCGGTGTGGTGGCGCCCCCCGGCGGACCGGCTCTTCGGCGTGTCAGTGCGCCATCAGAACGGGCATTTGGGCCGCGTTGATGATGCCGTCGGTAACACCGCCGAAGACAAACTCCCGCATCCGGCTATGGCTGTAAGCGCCAAGCACGAGAACCTGTGCCTCAACATCCATCGCTTCCGCTTTCAGACGTACCGATTGGTCGCCACTCATGGT
>JAPKDN010000435.1 GCA_028822575.1 Alphaproteobacteria bacterium
GGCGGAGGAGGGCGATACACTATCATTACCGAAGAGACCGCCGATGGCTGAAGAACCGGATATTGAAGACATTGAACGTAGGATGGATGGCGCGATCGGCGTGCTACAAAAGGAGTTCATAGGATTGCGAACCGGCCGGGCGTCCGCGCAGCTCTTGGAGTCCATCATAGTGGATGCCTATGGCGCCTTGATGCCGATCAACCAGGTCGCAACGATAAGTGTTCCCGAACCACGCATGCTTTCGGTCCAGGTTTGGGACAAGGGCAATGCCAAGGCGACAGAGAAGGCCATTCGCGAGTCTAACCTGGGGCTAAACCCTCAAGTCGACGGACAATTGTTACGGATCCCGCTTCCTGATCTTTCGGAGGAGCGTCGCCGTGAACTGTCAAAGATCGCTGCGAAGTACGCGGAGGGCGCCCGCATAGCCGTACGTAACGTCCGTCGCGACGGTATGGACTCATTGAAAAAAATGGAGAAGGACGGCGAGATCAGCAAGGATGACCGTCATATTTACGAAGAAGAAATACAGTCGCTGACGGATACCCACGTTAGCAAGGTTGATGAGAAGCTTTCGACGAAGGAAGCGGAGATCATGCAGGTCTGATAAATGGATCCGCAATTAGCAGATGGATCGACGACCGTTCCCCGTCATGTCGCGATCATTATGGATGGGAACGGTCGTTGGGCGAGGGCTCGTAGATTGCCGCGCGCGATCGGGCATAAATATGGCGCTGAAACCGTTAGAAAAATCGTTGAAGGCGCCATAGGCCTTGGTATCCAATATTTAACCCTTTTTGGGTTTTCCTCCGAGAATTGGAACCGCCCGCTGGACGAGGTCGCCGACCTGATGGGCTTGCTGCGCCGGTATCTTTCCAAAGAGATGGCCGCCCTTCATTCTCAAGGCGTGCGCATTCGCGTTATCGGCGAAAGGGAACGCCTGGATGAGGATATAGTTTCTTTGATCGAGCAGGCGGAAAAGCTTACCGAGAACAACGTGATGCTGAATTTGACCCTGGCGTTAAGCTACGGGGGGCGGAAATCCATTGTGCTGGCGGCTCGCCGACTGGCAGAGGAGGTTAAGGCTGGCCGGTTGGATCCGGCAAGTATCGGTGAGGAGCATTTTGGCTGCCAACTAGAAACGGTAGATATCCCAGACCCCGATCTGTTGATTCGCACCTCTGGAGAGAAGCGCATTTCAAATTTCATGCTCTGGGAGTGTGCTTACTCGGAGTTCGTGTTCATTGACGTTCTATGGCCGGATTTTTCCTGTGAACGGCTGGGTGATGCCATTGCCGAATTCGGCCGACGTAAGCGCCGATATGGGACCACGGTCTAGAGATGGCGGGTGATAACGCCGCGAGACCGGAACCGAAGGAATTACTCCTAGGGTTGCCAAGAAATCTCGCTCTGCGAATCTTATCGACGGCAGTGATACTGCCACCTGCGGCGCTGTTCATCATGCTGGGCGATTTGTATTTCGCTGGATTTGTCGCGTTGATCGGTGGATGTATGGCCTGGGAATGGTCGCGTATTGTTCATGACGACGACAATATTTTTCTCGCTATCATAGCGGCTGCGGGGTGTGGGATCGTTGTCGGCACGTCGGCGTTGATAGAGCCTCGGGTTGTTGGTTATTGCCTTGTTGGTCTTCTGATTTTGGTCCTGCTGGCGGCATCGATAGCCCAAGCTCCGCGCCGAACTTGGATCGTCTTAGGCTGCGTCATTGCTTGCGCACCCTGTTTGGCGACCCTTTGGCTAAGAGAAAACGATCCGTTGGGGTTGCCGCTATTGGTCTGGTTGATTACCTCGGTGGCCGCCACGGACATTGGCGCATACATTACCGGTAAAAGCATCGGTGGCGCGCGCCTGGCGCCGCGGATCAGTCCCAAAAAAACCTGGTCTGGGTTGGTCGGTGGGATGGTCGCGAGCGGCGGGATAGGTTTTTTTTGTGGGTCCTTGATCGACCCGGCAGACCCTAAAGTGCTCGCGGTCGCGGGAGCGATGATAGCGGTCATCGCGCAAATAGGGGATCTTCTGGAGTCAGGTTTCAAGAGACGGTTCTCGGTAAAGGATTCGGGGACGCTAATCCCGGGTCATGGTGGTGTGTTGGATCGCCTGGATGGCCACATGACCGTGATTACCGTCGTGGCCATCATCGCCATGGTTTCGGGACAGTCACCGCTTTTATGGTAGTGTGGGGCGACATCGACCTTCTAATTATTAGTGTCGAATAAGACATAGGAAGCATTGGCGATCGCGGGAATGAAAACGGTTACGGTACTCGGGTCGACTGGCTCGGTGGGATGCACGACGCTTGAATTGCTCAAGCGGGAGCCGGAACGCTTCAAGGTCGTCGCCCTCACCGGGGGGGCGAATTGGCGATTACTAGCCGAGCAGGCTCGACTTTTCATGCCAGAATTCGTCGCGATCGCGGATAGCCGTTATTTATCTCCCTTAAGTGAGGAATTAGTAGGGCTGCCGATCGAGGTTGCCGGTGGCGCGGATGCCTTGCTTGAGGCGGCGCGGCGTGGCGCGGAATGGGTTATGGCGGGGATTGTCGGTGTCGCCGGGCTGCCTCCGACTATGGAGGCGGTACGCCGCGGCGCGACGGTTGCGTTTGCTAACAAGGAATGCCTCGTCTCAGCCGGAGCGGTCATGCTTGGCGAGGTCGAGAAAGCGGGGGCGGTGCTTCTGCCGGCGGATTCGGAGCATAACGCCGTATTTCAAGTTTTCGAGGAGCGAAGCCGCGCGAGCATTGATCGCATTATTCTAACTGCGTCGGGCGGTCCGTTCCGCGAACTTAGCCTGGAGGCGATGGCAAAAAAAACGCCGGAGCAGGCACTTGCGCATCCGAACTGGGATATGGGGCGAAAGATCTCCATCGATTCAGCCACGATGATGAACAAGGGACTGGAGATCATCGAGGCGTATCACCTATTCGCGATGCCGGAAGATCGCATTGACGTGCTCGTGCACCCTCAGTCGATCATCCACAGTCTTGTTTCGTACGGTGATGGTTCGGTTCTCGCTCAGCTTGGAACACCGGATATGGCGACCCCAATCGCGAATGTACTAGCTTGGCCTGATCGCATGGACGTGGTCGGCCGAACCCTCGATCTCGTGGAAATTGCCCAACTTACATTCCAGGCGCCCGACCCCGAACGTTTCCCGGCGCTCCGAATAGCCCGTGAGGCTTTGCGCGCGGGCGGGGCGGCCCCCCTTATCATGAACGCCGCCAATGAAGTTGCCGTGGCGCGTTTCCTTGCCGGTGATATCGGGTTTTTGGACATTGCCCGGGTTGTCGATGCGATGCTTGAAAGGCCCCCGGTGCGGGCGCCCGAGACGATTGCGGAAGTGCTTGAATTTGACTCCGAGACCCGCAAAGCCACGGAACGCATGGTGAACGATTCGGCCTTCGGCGAAAGAGCATCAGGGCAGGACGCGATTGCCTTCGCGGCGGCATCCCTTTAAACAACCGGAATGGCGCGAACCAACACTGGGAACTCATGGACCTACTAATCATTCTTAAGGACAATCTGCTGCCGTTTCTGGTTATTTTGACGGCGTTGGTTTTTGTCCACGAGTTGGGGCATTATCTTGTGGCGCGCTGGAATGGCGTACGGGTCGAGGTTTTTTCGATCGGTTTTGGCCCCGAATTGTTCGGTTGGAATGATCGCACTGGAACGCGATGGCGTTTTTCGGCGGTGCCATTGGGTGGATATGTGAAGATGTTTGGCGACGCGGATGCTTCAAGTGCGAGGGGCGCGGACGTTGATATCATGGGCGCCGACGATCGGGCAGTGTCGTTTCATCACAAACGCCTGGGGCAGCGCTCGGCTATCGTCGCGGCGGGGCCCGCAGCGAACTTCATCTTTGCGATTGTTCTGCTGGCAGGTCTTTACACA
>JAPKDN010000436.1 GCA_028822575.1 Alphaproteobacteria bacterium
GCAGACTGGCCCGTAACCGCCGCCGCCGCCGGTTCTAACCACCAACCGGTCACCAGAATTCAGCGGAAACTGCTGCTTCGAGGCCAGCGGTATCTTCTGCCCCCCGCGCTCAACGAAAGTTTCCGCCTTGGCGCCCGGCCCGCCGCCGAACACCCCTTCCGGCGCGATTCGAAAGCGGTCGCCATAGGTCGCGAACATAACATCATCCTCCAAAACCCGGTAAATTCGCTGAAATCCCATCCCCCCGCGCTGACGGCCCGCGCCACCGGAACTGGATCTCAGGCTGTAATCTTCCACCCGAAAAAAAGGATAGTCTGACTCCATCGCCTCGATCGGAATGTTCGAACAGTTCGACAACATGGAATCGACGGCATCGCAGCCATCGTTACCCGGTCCGGCACCGAAGCCGCCGCCAAAGATCTCAAGATAGATATTATATCCGGTCTCGCCGCGATGACTGAGACAGCTCACCGTGGTGGTATCGAAACCCGGCGCGATCACCCGATCAGGCACCGCTTTGGCCAGCGCGTTCATCACCGAATTGACGACCCGGTAGCTTGGCAGTAAACGCGCGCGCACCGGCGCCGGCGGCTTGGGATTCAGGATCGAGCCATAGGGCGCGGTTACCATGATCGCCCGCTCCGCCCCTTCGTTGAAGGGGATGTCGGGATCGGTCAGCACTGCCTTGATGCACGCGATCGCCGAGGAGATTGACGAAGCGAAGGGGCTGTTCATATTCGTGCGGACTTGGTCGGCGGTTCCTGTGAAATCAACGGAAATCGTGTCGGAGGCGATGGTCACGGTCGCCCGCACGGCTACCGGCTCCTCGCCCTTGCCGTCATCATCAAGCCAAGCCTCGCCGGTATAAACCCCGTCGGGGGCGGCGGAAATCGCGGCGCGAATGCGGCGCTCGGAATAGTTCAACATCTCGTCGGTGGCGGCGAAGACGGTCTCGGCGCCGAATTTCCGGCAGAGATCCTTCAGCCTCTCGCCGCCGACCGCATTGGCCGCAAACTGGGCATTGATATCGCCAATCGTCGCTTCGGGCATCCGTACATTGGCTCGCACCAGGCGCTCGAATGGGCCCCCCTTCCAATCACGCTCGACCGAATAGCGGCTTGGCGGAAAGGTGATCCCCTCCTCATGCACATCGCCGGCATTCGGATTCAACCCCGGGGCGCCACCGCCAAGGTCAATGTGATGCACGACCGTCGCGGTCACGCCGATCAGGGTGCTGTCGAGAAAGATTGGCGAGAAAAGAAAAATATCCGGTAAATGTTGGCCGCCGGCATAGGGATCATTGTTAATAAGAAAATCTCCCTCCTCCAGCGTCTCAAGGGGATGGAACTCCAGACATGCCCTGAAGGTATGGGTGACGGACCCAAGCTGGATCGGGATAAGGTCCGCCTGAGCGATCACTCGTCCGTGCCGATCCATGATCGCAGCGGAACAGTCCTGGGCCTCGCGCACCACTGGCGAATGGGCTGATCGAATAAGCTTCACGCCCATTTCATCGGCCGCGGCGATCAACGCGCGCGTGATGACGGCCTGGTCAACGGGTGATACGGCCATCCTAAACCTCCCTGCTCAAGATCACATTGCCCTCGCTGTCCAGCGAGGCCACCCAACCCGGCGGCACATAAATCGTCGAACTGCCATCCTCGATCAGCGCGGGACCCAAAAGCGCCGCGGCGCTCAATCCATCACGCCCGAGCAGAGCCGCGTCGAGAACCTCGCCACGTTCAACCAACGTCGTCCGCCGCATATGCATCACCTCGCCGGGAACCGTCGCCGGGGTGCCCGGCATGGCTGGCGGTGGCGCCTTCGCCCCAACCCGAAAGGATACCACCTCCACCGGATCACCGTGCGCCTTGGCGAACTCGAAAATCCGCCGGTGCGCATCAGCGAAAAGGTCGGAAAGAGCCTCAGCGCTCAAAGTAACCAAGTTCATGTCGCCCAGACTCACGGAAACCTCGAAGGCCTGGCCGACATAACGCATCTCCAACACCCGGTCGAAATGCGCATCGGCCTCGATATCAAGTGACGCCAGGTAGTCGCGCGCCTCTTCCTGTAGCGCCTCCACCGTCGCTCGAATCTCGGCGATCGTGTCCTGCGTCACCCGAAGCCGCCTGGTGCGCGTCCGATAGTGAACATGGTCCGACAGCAGCAGACCCGATGCTGACAGGACGCCGGCATTGGGCGGAACAACGACCGTATCGATGTTCAAATCCTCGGCCACTCGAGCCGCGTGCAAAGGCCCGGCGCCACCGAACGGGACCAAGACATAATCCCGAGGATCCCGCCCACGTTCCGTGGAGATCTGCTGGATCGCCCGCACGATATTAGCCTCGGCGAGCCGGATCGCGCTATCAGCGATTTCTTCCAGCGATAGATCAAAACGCTGCGCCAATGGGGTGAAAACACGGCGCGAGGCATCGCCATCAACCTGCATCCGACCACCAAGAAAGGTATCGGGCCGCAAGGTTCCACGAATAAGATGCGCGTCCGTGACCGTCGGCACCTCGCCGCCCCGACCATAGCACGCCGGCCCCGGCGTGGCGCCGGCCGACCTCGGCCCGACGCGCAGCAAGCCGCCATCATCGGCCCAGGCGATAGACCCGCCACCCGCACCAACCGTCACGATATCAACCACCGGCGTTTTCACCGGCAGCCCATCGATCTTGGTCATCGCCGCCAGCTCGGGCTGGCCGTCTGCGATAAGCGAAACGTCGGTGCTGGTGCCGCCCATGTCCAGGGTGATCAGATTGCGATAACCGGCCGCCGCGACACCACGAACAGCGCCAACAACGCCGGCGGCGGGTCCGGAAAACAAGGCCGCGATAGCGTTGCGGGCCATGGCCTCGGCCGGCATCCGCCCGCCATTGGACTGCATGATGCTGAACCGCCCGTTGAAACCGCGCGCGACCAGGCTTTCGGAGAACCGGGTTACATAGCCGGCGATTACCGGCTGTACATAGGCGGCAAGCGTTGTCGTCGAGGCGCGCTCGTACTCACGAAACTCCCGTGTTACATCGCTTGAGCAGGTCACGGTGATCGCCGGCGCCACCTCGCGGATGACCCGCGCTAGCGTCTGCTCATGCTCGGGAGCGGCGTAGGAATGCAGAAAACAGATCGCCGCCGCCTGATAGTCGCCGCTCGCCAATGCCGACCGAACAAGGGCCGTTGCCGCCGCCTCACCCAAGGGCACGATGGTCGCGCCATCAGCGGATAGGCGCTCATCGACCTCGAAGGTATCCCGGCGCGGCACGACCGGCTCGGGCTTGCGGTAACGCAGGTCATAAATCGCGCTACGGTCATGTCGTTGTAACAGCAATAGGTCCCGGGTTCCCTTGGTTACAAACAAGCAAACCCGCGCACCCTTGCGTTCCAGCACGGCGTTGGTGGCCACGGTGGAGCCGTGAACCAACTCCTCGATCGCGGCCGGATCGATGCCAGCCGCCTCGATCGCGTTCATCGCACCTTCGTCGGGCCGGGCTGGCGTACTTGGGACCTTGGCAGTGCGCACGCCCTCCCCATCGACAACCACGAGGTCCGTGAAGGTTCCCCCAACTTCTATCCCTACTCGCATTGAGGTCTCACAATAATCAATTTCTGATCATATTCAAAGGCCGCTAGGCGAGCATCTTTTGCTAAAACTTCGCAAGGGGGCCACGGCCAGAGAACACCTTTCGGCACAAACGCCGACTCTGGCGGACCTATCAGCTAAAGGCTTGTTAAATTGTCACCTTAAAGCTTTAAAATAGTGAAATTCGGGATGTATGAGCCTCTTTCCGTGCTGGTCGTTTACGATGAACCTGTCCAGCAACAAATCGCCGGGCGCTTGTTGCGCACGCTGCAGGTCAGGGATGTGATCGAAACCGACGGTGGCCCACACGCCCTCG
>JAPKDN010000437.1 GCA_028822575.1 Alphaproteobacteria bacterium
TTCCTCCCAATACTAAAAAGTGCCGTAGATTAGTTTCATATGCAACCCAATTGCTATTGACGGTCGCCCAAATGTTAACACGATCTATAGAGACCTGATTAGCGGCCATTATGTCATGAAACAGTTATGGCCTGGATGTTAAAGGGCGGGGGTATCACCTGATCCTCAAATAGTGGCCCATTCTCGAAGTCTCTTGTTTGGTCTGCGTGCAGGTCTTGTGCGCTTGTAACCCGAGCGATCGAGTGAGACACAGAAGCGCGCTCAAGATAATCCAAAGACCAGCGACTAAGATTGCACCTACACCGAAGTAATTAAGAAAATCCGCGACTTTATTGAAACAAAGAACTCCAATACGATTGCCCAACCAACAGTCATATAAGTCAGCAGCCCTATTACGGAAGCATCCGAGCGCCTTAGAGCGACCATCAAGCCAGGCCCCCTGCCACACTTTAAGCCCCCCCCCCCCCGAGGGGGGCCACGCTACTAACCCAAACCAAACTATGTAGACTTGGAGAATCTTCATCAGGGATTATGGTTAAAACCCAGGAACGCCGTGTTTTCTTTAGTGGAAGTAGGGAGTACGAGATGGCCAAGGCGATCGTTCTAAGAGAAACTGGCGGGCCGGAGGTTCTTCGACTGGAGGACGTCGATGTCGGCGCGCCGGCGCCCGGGGAAGTCCGGTTGCGGCAGACCGCTATCGGCGTCAATTTTCATGACTGTTACGTACGCTCTGGCCTCTACCAAACCTTGAGCCTACCAGGCATTCCTGGGCTTGAAGCAGCTGGAGTAATAGAGGCCGTGGGACAAGATGTTGAGGCGTTCCGCCCGGGTGATCGGGTTGCCTATATTACCAACCGCTATGGTGGTTATGCCAGTGATCGATTGATCTCGTCGCGAGACCTGGTGCGGGTGCCGAATGACGTTAAGGACGACTTAGCCGCCGCCGTCCTGGTCAAGGGCCTTACCGCGCATATGCTATTGCATCGGGTGCATGCGGTCGGACCCGACGACACGATCCTGGTGCATGCCGCCGCTGGCGGGGTCGGCCAACTCTTGTGCCAGTGGGCCCGGAATATCGGCGCGACGGTTATAGGTACCGTTGGCGACACCGCTAAAGTGGAACTCGCCAAACAAGCCGGTTGCGACGAGGTAATCTTGTATCGCGACGAGGATTTCGTTCAGCGTGTCAAACAGATTACCAAGGGGCGTGGTGTCGATGTTGCTTATGATTCAGTTGGCTGCGATACGTTCAGCGGCTCGCTCGACTGTCTGGCCAACCTGGGCCATTTGGTCAATTTTGGCCAATCCTCTGGCCCGATCGAGCCGTTTCAGATCTCTAACCTCAGCCGAGGTTCGTACAGCGTGACCCGGCCAATGCTATTTCACTACACAGACAATCGAGACAGTCTCGATGCGATGGCGGCAGCACTGTTCGCCGGCCTGACCGACGGCGTGCTCAAAGTAGCCACGCCGATGATCTATCCACTGGCCAACGTCGCGACGGCCCACCAAGCGCTGGAAGCGCGGGAGACCACGGGCTCGGTTGTACTGACGGTCTGAACTTAAGGGTATGGACTAAAGCCAATCAAACATCAGCGGTCACCAAATGTAATTGCAGCGAGGCACAAACCGGCCCCAACAAATAAAGCTGTTCGCCCACGGCGTGCTTACACCATCGGCTTAAGGTTTGCGATCAGTCGAGAGCCTGAGCAACCGCCGCTCACCAGCTCACCTCCCGCGCCCAATTCTACAATTTCGGCGGAAAACTAGCTATTGAGCGCCCTGCTTCAACAAATCATTGTACCAAGAAAAGCGGGTGTCCTGACGGGTGATGATCTCAATAACCGCTGTTTTTCCGTCCTTGTTCGCTCTTTGTGCATCAGCCAGCGCCGACGCGATGCCCTCGGGTTTCTCGACCTTGATGGCCTCGGCGCCGCAGGCCCTGGCGATGTCCGCGTATTCGCCACCTTGATTGCCCGCGCCGTAGCGTTCCATGGCGGTCGGCATGCTCGCGTCGTAGCCCCCCATGGTGAAATTGTTAATTACAACACTGGTGATAGCCGCCTCCGCGCGCACCGCCGTCTCGATGTCGAGGCCCGTTTGACCGAAGGCCAGATCTCCCATGAAATTCAGGCAGAACTTCGACGGGTCAGCAAGCTTGGCACCGATCATCAGCGGAATGCCATAACCAAGATGGGTGGTCTTGCCCCAGCCGATGTAACCCAGCGGCGAGGTCGCCTTGTAAAAGGGCATGATCTGATCGCGCGGATTGCCCGCGTCATGGGTCAGCACTGTGTTCTCGTGATCTACGGCCTTGTTGATTTCGTTAATGACACGGTATGGATTGATCGGCGCTTCATTCGAGTTGAGCAACGGTTCCCACTCCTTAAGCCATTCTGCCTGCCCAGTGGCGATCTCGTTGATCAAGGGTCGGTCGGTCGCGCGGCCAGCCTCGCCGATCGCCGCCTTCACCTCCTCAATCATCATATCAAGCGTTAAAGACGCGTCACCGATCAGCCCGACATCCACCGAGTAGTCCTTGTTAATGTCCTCACCGGAAACAGTGCCATGAATCAGAAACTTGCCGTCCGGAAGATCAATGCCGAAGGTGGTCCGCGTTAGTCCCGAGCCGATGGCGAAGACGACGTCCGAAGCACCCAACCACTTGAACACATTGCGCGGAGCCGTGCGATTCGCTGAGCCGAGGGACAGCGGATGTGCGTCCGGGATCGCACTTTTAGCCTGCATGCTGGTGATCACTGGGATCTGGGTAAGCTCAGCGAATTGACGCAATTGTTCGGTCGCGTCAGCATAAAGCACGCCTTGTCCAGCATAGATCACCGGGCGCTTGGCCTTCAATAGCGCAGCCACAGCGTCCTTGATGTCCCCTCGACTAGGAGCGCAGCGAAAGCCTTTGGATGGCTTGTAGTCGAGGGCATGCTCTGGCACCTCCTGGCTACAGACGTCCCTGTGCATCTCGACTAGAACCGGACCAGGCCGGCCATGTTTAGCAAGGTGAAACGCACGCTCTACCTGACGGGTGACGCGGTCCGGACGGTCAATCGACATCGCCTTCTTGGTGATATGTGCGTAGTTTTTTACAGCCGAGAAATTTGGATCGACGTCATAGCTCTGCAGACCGGCTCCAAGCGGGAAGTACACCATCGGCACCCCCTCGCCGAACGCCTGAGCGATACCGCCAAACGAATTCTCCACCCCTGGTCCATGTTGCGACGCGTATACGCCGAGGCTTTTGCCACGCTTTTGTCGGGAAAAGCCGTCGACGGCGTTGATGGCGCCCCGTTCCTGGCGAAAGACGATTGGCCGGATACCGATTTTCGACACCGCCTCGATCAATGGATTCGCTGGAAAACAGCTAATCCATTCTACACCTTCGGCCTTGAGGCATCGAGCAATCAAATCAAATCCGTTCATGGTTTTTTCCCGTTATTTAGCGTCACGATGCCATTCGTAGCCGTCGATATTAGTATACCGACTTTAGCTTTCAGCACCCGACGCGCCCTGTATGTTTTTATTCTATCGGAGGGATATGCCGTAATTTCTCAGCGAACTTAACACTGAATTTAAGAAACCAACGCCAAGCTGCCTCGTTTGAAACTTCGGTCTCTCTTTCTTCTAGCATGTCCTCAACATGGCGACACGACAGCGTGAATAGCGCTTGGAGCCAAGCCGCATGCCCTATTATGTCAAGGCTAAAACCGGCGACGCTTGAACGAAACCGGTTTCATTGCCGCCTTGAAGCGTACCGAAAATTTGGACCAGTGGCTCAAGGGCCTTCGTCGCCAGCTTCCCAAAAATTCATGAAAATATTGGTCGAAAATTGCCTCAGACTCTGGAATTTTTCATCTTAAACCGCCTGTAACCTTTCCAACGCG